>CAZUZM010000087.1:0-6243 GCA_964624615.1 uncultured Anaerolineaceae bacterium | reverse complement strand
GACGAACGGGAACGGGACGCCATGACGAACGGGAACGGGACGCCATGACGAACGGAAACATGAAGACAGGACGAGCACCCACCCTGTTCCAGATGGCTCTATCTAGTTCCGGATGGCGTCCTCGCCATCCGATTAATGTGTAACAGTTTAACCAAGGAAAATGTATAAAAAATTTTTTTAAAAATCAGTAGAAATTTACTTTTGGTTTGTTTGGAATGTCATGATATAGATCGTACAAGGAAGAATGTGGCCAATCTTCGGCCTTTGCAACCAAACCAGCTTTGACAGGATTGTTGTGAATATACGCCATTTTTTGTCGATAGAACTTTTCACTAGAAATCATGACAGGGTGCCAACCTGGAATCCAAATAATTCGCTGGCGGTCGTTGATGTTCTCCGCGATTGTCATTGGTTTGTATTGTGGCAGTAAGGTGTCAATGTTTTTAATTATGCGTCTGCCAGTAAAATTTCTTAAAGAAATAAGTGTCCTTCGTAAGTTGACTGCATCGTAGTTGTTGTCTGAAACCAATAAGTGGATATGGTCAGGCATAATGACGTAAGCGTGTAGATTGAGGTTCATTGATTTTTGACAAAACAATAAGCTCTTATAAAAAATTCTTCTCGGTTCTTCATGGTTAAAGACATTAATACGATTTGCGGTGGAGAATGTGACGAATAAGCAATAGTTGTTTTCAGAAAAGAAGAAGTCTTTGTTTGATGTCATTCCGATATTTTACATTATCTGGCAATGATTTTGACCAGTTTCTCTAATTGAACAAGATGGGTTGGTTGGTTTTAAAATGTCATGGCGAGGACGCCATGACGAACCAGAGAAAGATGCCATGACGAACCAGAGTAGGACGCCATGACGAACACCCACCCTGTTTCGGAGGGCGTCCTCGCCAACCGACAATGTATTCCTAATTAACCAAATTCAGATTTGGAAACGTTTCGTTAAAAATCTTCCTCATCTTCGTCGTATTTTTCGTCGAACTCGTCATCGTCGTCATCGTCGAATTCGTCGTCATCATCAACATATCGCGCCCATTCTTCGGTGTCCATGGGAACTTTGAAGTAGTCTTCCTCATCATCCTCATCATCCTCAAAGTCATCTTGTTCATCAAAGGCTTCACCTCCCAGACGAGGGTCAGCCAACAGGGCGGCGAGTTCGGGGTCGTTGCTACCGAAGAGTTCGAGGTATTCGAGGGAATCCTCAATCAGGTCAATTTCGTCCTCATCATCACTCATGTTTGCAAAACGTTCCAGCCGTTCAATGACGTCATCTCCACCTATCTGGGAAAGCGCCCAGATTACTTCCTGGCGTACTTCGATATCGGTGTCCAGATTGAGCATTTTGAAAAGTTTGCGCTTTGCGCGATTCAGATTGAGTAAACCTGCGGCATGAACGGCTTGGCTGAGCACGATGGGATTGTCATGATCCAGATAGTCCATTACTGTTGGATCCCAACTATTGTCCATGCTGCGCCCAATCGCCAGAAGAGCGCTCTCAGTCCAGTATATTTCTTCATGGGCTAAGGCGTGAGTGATGATGTCTTTGATTTCGGGTTTGTTGCAGTAGCCCAGGGTTTCTAATACCCGGCGGCGCACAAGGTCGGACCGTTCACTCTCGTAGGACGCCATTAAAGCAGCTTCAATTTTCTCGTTGACGGTTTCATCCATTTCTTCGAGCGCGCACTTGTGGTAATAGGGGGTCAATGCGTTAGCGGCTGCTGCGCGTAGCTTATCCTGGCGCGACTTATCTTGCATCAGGGCTATGTAACGGTCGATGAGATGACGGTTATCAGACTCAAAAAGCAGGTCGATAGCGGCAATCACAACCTCATCATCGGTATCGGACAAGCCGATTTCACCTGTGCCTTCGAAAAGTTGCAACGGATCTGCTTCAGCGAGTTCTGCCAAACCAATCATCAGCACACGCCGTCGTTCAACCTGAAGGGAGAGCCAAGTATCGCGCAACGTGCTGAGGCTGGCGGAATCAAGGTCGGAAAAATGGAGCAGCAATTTGGGCGAGTAGGGAATATCTGCGTCGCGTAGTTGCTGGATAATATCTTCGATGGGTGTCAGGGTCAGCATGATTGCTCCTTAGGGTAAACGAATGGGGTTGATAAAGTCCTGGAAGGTGATGTAAACCATAAGCAGGATAAGCAGGAAAAAGAAGACAGTATTGATGATGTTGACCACTTTCTCGTTCATTTTCTTACGGGTAATAGCTTCGATGAGGAGGAAGAGAATTTGACCACCGTCCAAAGCCGGAATGGGTAACAAGTTGCCGATGCCCAGTGCAATCGAAATCATTGAAACCAGTGCCAGGCGGGTGATAGGCGCGGAAGAGCCGGCAGCTTGGTCGGTTGCTTCGGCTTGGCTGAACATGTCATAAATACCCTTGATGCCAACCAGTCGGGCTTCTTCAGGCTGTATGGCACCTTGAATGAGTTTAACGGGTAAGGATAAGGTGGTTTTGACTTGGTACCAAAAGGTTCCAAAGGCGTTTTTAACGGTGTCGCCAAACTTGGCTGGGAGGCTTGGATGGCCCATAATGATACCAATTGCGCCTTGACCTTCGGGTGGGTTTTGCCTTGGGGTAAGTTTTGTGGAGACTTCTTGTTTATTGCGTAGAACAACAATCTCAACCTCTTTTTCAAGGTTGGATTGGATTTGAGCACTCAATCGGTCATTGCTGTCAATCTTCACCTGACCTATGCTGACAAAAATATCCTCTTTTTGAAGTCCAGCTTGTGCGGCAGGAGAATTTGGCGCGACATCGGTGATTTTGACATGGGTTGGGTCGGGATTGCCAAGGGCGTTGAACATGATAATCAAGATGATGATACCCAGGATGAAGTTCATCGTAGCACCAGCAACCAGCACCAGGAAGCGTTTCCATTTCGGTGCATTGGAAATGCCATCTATGATGCTTGATTTGGTCTTTTTCTCCGTGGAGTCTTCGCTATCTTCTTCAACTTCTTCTTCAAAGCGAACAAAACCACCGAAAGGGATGGCATTTAAGGTGAAATCTGTTCCTCGCCAACGGAAAAGCCTGACCAGTTTGGGCGGATAACCAAAGCCAAATTCAGCCACGGGAATGCCCAAAAGCACAGCGGTTAGATAGTGCCCTAACTCATGCACAAAAACCAGTAAACCAAAAACAATAACAAATTGTACGATTGTCCAAACAGTTGCCATAATATCTCCTGGCAGACATTATACCCACTTTGGGCAGCGCTTGAAAACGGTGCAAAGTCTTTTTACAAGATTCTAAGATTCACGAGGCAGTATGATATAGTTAAGTGCGTCGATACGACTTTATAACGGAGGTTAATATGACTACAAAAATTGGTATTAGTGGATTTGGACGCATCGGACGCCTCGTTGCCCGCGCCGCGATTTTGGACCCCGAGGTCGACCTGGTTGCCATCAACTCCACCGCAGACCCTGAAAATACAGCGCGTCTGTTCAAGTATGACTCAACCCATGGTACTTTTGAGGGTGAGGTGACTTTTGATGAGTCCCATTTGATTGTGAATGGCAAAGCCATTCCACTCTTCAGTGACCGCGATCCTAACAAGTTGGATTGGGGTAAATATGGTGTTGAAATTGTTATCGACTCCACTGGCGTCTTCCGCACCATCGAAGCTGCTTCAGCCCACTTGCGCGATAGCGTCAAGAAAGTCATCATCACTGCGCCAAGCCCTGACGCCCAAATGATTGTGATGGGTGTTAATCAGGACGCTTATGATCCCAGCCAGGCTGTGGTTTCTAACGCCAGCTGTACGACCAACTGTCTTGCACCAGTGACTAAAGTTATCCATGAGAACTTTACAATCAAAGCGGCTGCCATGACCACTGTTCATGCTTTTACGAATGACCAGAACAACCTGGATAATCGCCATAAAGATCCCCGCCGCGCGCGTGGTTGTACCCAAAGCATTGTTCCCACCTCAACCGGTGCAGCCAAAGCGATGGGCAAGGTTATTCCTGCTCTGAATGGCAAGATGAACGGTTTCGCATTGCGCGTGCCAACCCCCAACGTTTCGTTGGTGGACGTGGTTTTTGAACTGGAAGAATCCCCCACGGTTGAAGAAGTTAACGCTCTGCTCAAAGCTGCTGCTGAAGGCGAACTCAAGGGCATAATGGGCTTTAGCGAGGAACCATTGGTCTCCATCGACTACAACACTGATCCCCGATCCAGTATTGTGGATGGCCTTTCAACCATGAAGATTGGCAGCAACCTCATTAAAGTTATCTCTTGGTACGATAATGAATGGGGCTACAGCGTGCGCTGTGTTGATTTAGCCAAGTTCATCAATAAGAAGTAGGTTGTCGTCTTCTAGACGAAATTTATCGAAGTAAAACGAAAAGACTCACCCCCTTTAATCCCTCTCCCAAGGAGGGGGTGAAGGCGGTGGGTCTTTTGCTTTCATCATCCCGATTAATTTTCGGCATACTTTAGCTTAAAATAGGGCGGAAATATTCGGGGAAATCGGATATAATCGCTTAGTTATGACCATTCAAGATTTAACGGATCAAATGAACGCCCTTGTGCGCCACCACGGCTGGTATGAGCCAGATTCGCCAAAGAAGCAGTTACCGCGAAACCTGGCGATTTCTTTGTCACTCGAGGCGGCAGAAGTGCTTGAGCATTATCAGTGGTCTGACAATTGCCATGATAAAGCCGCACTTGCCGGCGAGTTAGGCGATGTAGCGCTTTACCTTTTACAGTTAGCGTCGGTGGAAGGCATTGACCTTGACCAAGCTATCCGTGAAACGATTGCGCGCAATTGGGATCGCCAGTGGGCAGATCCAAACCAGGGTGATAAAGGAGCACAATCATGATTGTGGCTGTTTTTGGCAGTGCTTCGCCTAAAGATGGTGAGTCGCTCTATGCTTTTTCCTGGACTCTGGGAAAAGCGCTCGGTGAGCAGGGTCATACGGTTATGACTGGTGGGTATTGTGGCACGATGGAAGGCACGTTAAAAGGCGCTTTGGAAAACCCAGAGGCACGTACCATTGGCGTGACCTGCGATGAAATTGAAGCCTATCGCCCAGGGCGTGCCAATCCTTATGTGCGCGAAGAAATTCGCACCAAAACCCTGAACGAACGCATCGACCTGATGACTCATCAAGCGGACGCCTTCATTGCACTGCCGGGTGGCATCGGTACCATGGCTGAAATTATGTTGGCGTACAATCAAATGGTCATTGGTGCGATCGAAGTCAAGCCTTTTATCTTGATGGGTGAAGCGTGGGCTTCTGTTTTTGAGCGCTTTTTTGCGGTACAAGGCACGCATGTGCCGCCTTTCGCACGCGCATTGTTGAGCTTTGTAAATACCGTTGATGAAGCGGTTTTAGCATTAGAAAAATAAGATGGATGAGTAGGTTTATGGAAAATTTGAAACTGACAAGCAGAGACGAAAATTATTCAGAATGGTACAACCAATTGGTGTTACGCGCCGAATTGGCCGACTATGCGCCAGTGCGTGGTTGTATGGTGGTGCGTCCTTATGGTTGGGCGCTTTGGGAAAATATTCAAGCTGCACTTGATAAGCGCTTCAAGGAAACGGGTCATGTGAACGCCGCTTTCCCTATGCTCATTCCTGAGTCTTATATGACCAAGGAAGCCGAGCATGTTGAGGGCTTTTCACCAGAATTAGCGGTTGTTACCCATGCTGGTGGGTCCAGGCTGGAAGAACCATTGGTCGTGCGTCCGACATCCGAGACGATTATCGGAACGATGTATGCCAAATGGATTCAGAGTTACCGTGACTTGCCGGTTTTGATGAACCAATGGGCGAATGTGGTGCGCTGGGAAATGCGCACGCGCCTGTTCTTGCGCACAACTGAATTCTATTGGCAAGAAGGCCATACTGCCCACGCTACCTACGAAGAAGCTGAAGAAGAAACGCTGAAAATGCTGGGTGTCTATACCGATTTTTGTTACAACGAAGCTGCCATGCCAGTATTACCTGGCCGCAAATCAGAACGAGAAAAATTTGCCGGCGCCTTGGCAACCTATTCCATCGAAGCCATGATGGGTGATACCAAGGCATTGCAGGCAGGAACCTCGCACTTCCTTGGTCAAAACTTCGCCAAGGCTTTTGATATTAAGTTCCTGGACCAAAACAACGTACAACAGCATTGCTGGACCACCTCCTGGGGCGTTACAACGCGCTTAATTGGCGCAATGGTGATGATCCATGGTGATGACCAGGGTATGATTATGCC
>CAZUZM010000086.1:0-6859 GCA_964624615.1 uncultured Anaerolineaceae bacterium | reverse complement strand
AATGGTGTCACTTGATTGGTAACAACTACGTGAGCTGCTCTCCCTTCCGCGTGCCTTTGGCTCGCTTGGCTGCAGCACATGCCATGTTGAAGAATGGCTAGTTTTTAGCCAACCTTAGATACTGTAGAATAAAAATGGCGAGCTTTCGGGCTCGCCATTTTGGTTAAGTGGTGTGGGTTTTTCGGTACTTTGATAGATGAATGAAAGAAATGAAGCTTTATGAATGTATTATCTTGAGTTCTATAAAAAAGACTCAAACCTCTAAAAGCTGTCCCACCGCGAGCACTACCCAACTCAAGATTCTCTCTAGCTCAAAAGACCTACGCCTCGAAAAGCACTCGCGCTCAAGCAGTCCTTGGAGAGGGCTAGGAGCCCTATTTTGCGTATATCATACGGTAGAGGTTGTGGATTTCGGTGATGCGCCTGACATAAACCCGCGTTTCAAGGAAGCGAATGGTGCTCAGGAAGAGGTCCTGGTCGGCATTTTTGCTGAGTTCTTGCCAACGCATGACGTTGCCTGGGCCGGCGTTGTAGGCTGCCAGTGCCAGGTAAAGGTCGCCCCCAAAAACGAACAATTGGCGGGCTAAATAGTTGGCACCCAGCTCCAGGTTATAGAAAGGCACATCGAGATCGTCGGCTGAAAATTCCGTCAAAAAACCGGTTTCAGTGGCGATTTGTTCGGCAGTGACCGGCATGAGTTGCATCAACCCTCGCGCACCGGCGGTGCTGACGGCTTGGGTGCCGAACCGGCTTTCCTGGTGGATAACGCTAAAGAGCAGGATAGGAGAAAGTTTGAACTTTTCTGCCTTGGCTTGGACCCAGGGCAGGTAGTAGGCACCATATTCAACATAAGCCAAATAAGGTGGCAAAATGCGGGCAATGGGGCTGTCACCATAACCTGCCAAGTGGCGCAGGGTTTTGGCACACTCGATGGCTGACTTGTAATAATAGTTGTCGAGGAAGAGTTTCATCAAGCGGAAGGTGTTGGCGGCATCTTCTTTGTGTGATTGGCGCAGGGACTCGAAGGCCAGGTTGGCTTTGTCATATAGCCCTAGTCGGTTGAACTCTAACCCTTGTTGGTAGCGAGGGTCTTCAGCTAAGCTGGAGCTGAAGTCGAGGTTGATATCAGGAGGCAGACTAAAAGCGTGTTTGAGCCAATCTGCAGCTAAAACTCGCTCATTTTCTAAATTGATTTTTAGGTTCAAGGTGCTTTCTTCAGAGAAGGGGGCTTTGCCTTCAAACAATTCCTTGGAGCGTATGCCATAGTAGCCATAGGGGTCAGCGTCCATTGCACTTTGCCAATCTAATTTAGCGTTCTCTGTTTGGCCAAGTGCCATTTTGGTTTTGCCCAACCAAAGCTGCGCGCCAGCCGTTTCAAGCGAGGCATCCGCTATGAGTAATGCGCGGGAGAAGCTGTCGAGGGCATTATCGTATTGCTCGAGTTGGTAATACAGTGCGCCGGCAAAGAATAGGCCATTAAAGGCTTGAGTCGATTCGGGGTATTGCTTGCCTATGTTTGACCAAATATCCGCTGCTTTTTCGGTCTGACCGTCGAGTAAGTAGTAGGTTCCAGCGGTGTAAAAAAGACCCGGCGCGTAAGAACCCGCATTGGGCATGCTGGCGAAACCCAGCGCGCTTTCAGACGCCAGTCGAATTTGGCTCATGTAACTGTTTTGGGTGGTGATGATTTCTTCGATCGACTTCAGGTGGTAAGCGCTTTTGGGGTAGTTGTTGATGACTTCAGTCCACAGGGTAATGGCTTCTTTGTCATATTTTGTCCCGCCATCACGGTTGGCGGCAACACGTTGTTCTGAAGCAAAATTGGCCTGCGTCAATCCAAAGGCTCGGGTAGCCAAGGCTTTGTAATAAAGGGCAACATCTTTATCCAGGGCATCGCTTTCAAGATAGCGGTCAAAGGCTTCAATGGCTAAATTATGCTGGTTGACATTAAAGTTGATGATGCCCCGTTGTAGTTCGCTGACTTCTTGTTCGGCGTCGATGAGGGCAACCAATGCGGAAAAAGCATCATAGGTGGCAGGAAAATTATTAACCGAGTCAAGGTAGTAGGCATAGCCTTCTTTGGTGTTTCCTCGAGCGATTTCAATACGTCCGGCTAGTAAATTTATTTGCGATTTCGTGTAGATGTTATCGGTGTTGTTGTAGATTTCGGTATAGGTCAGGAGTGCGTTTTCGGGTTGGCCGGCGAGGTTGTAAGCATTGGCAAGTTTCATACCCAAGGTTGGATTGAAGGTTGGTGAGGGTGCCTTCCAAGCGTATAAGTAAGCGTCGAGAGCTTCTTCAGTGTGTTTGAGTTCGAGGTGGGCATCACCAATGCGCGTCCAGGTTTCAGTGGCGAGAATGTCAGGTTTTGCCTCAATATAGCTTTGGTAGAAGTGGATTGCATCTTCAGGCTTGTCTTCTTGGTCTGAAAGGATGCCGAGTAAAAAGTTGCCACGGATGCCGGCAGGTGTCTTGGGATAACGGTCCATGAGTTGATCAAAGCTGCGACGGGCTTGGAAGAGGTCGCCGGATTTGTAGTGGGTGAGACCTTGGCCAAAGAGAGCAGCTGCTTTGTGTTCTTCTGTATTGCCTGGAGGTGGGCTACTGTAAAGCTTGAGTGCTTCGGCAAAGTCGCCAAAAGCAAGAGCCAGGTCGGCTTGTGGCAAGTGTGCCTCCCCATCTGGTGTTTTTTCGATGGCGACTGGTAAACCATCGGTAGGTGTTGGGGTTGGTAAAAGCGCGCTCGTGGCTGTGGGTTGTTGTGCCGGGCTTAGAGTCGGCAGGTTACAGGCACTGAGTAGTACGGATAAAGCCAGGAAAATAGAAAATATGGATATAGAAGGTTTTGCATTCATAAAAAAATTATCAACCAAAGCTGTGGGCTTGTCAAATCAAATGAAACATAAAAAAGCTCTCAACGAGAGCTTTTTTGAAGTCACAGAATAGAGTAAGCCTAGGAACTAGGCTTGTGGGTCTTCTTCATCGTTTTGATTGTCGAGAAGTTGCAAGTCTTCAAATTCCCCGGCTTCCATGGCTTTTATTAAGGCGATGGCTTCATCGACCTGTGATTCATGCACCAAGATGTTTACTTCACCAATGCGTCCGATTGTGAAACCAAAAATCGAACCGGCGGCATCCTGATCGACGATGGTTTTGATGCCTTGGGCTTCCAAAAAAGCGGCAATGGTTTCGTTCATCAAGCGGTCATGCGTCTTGTAAATGACTTTCATGTCTTTATAGTAGGTCATTCGTACATCCAATCTTCGATATCGCGTTTCCACGCCACCAATTCTTCTGGTTTGAACCATAGAGCGATTTCGGCTTCACCATTCTCAACGGAGTCGGAGGCATGCACGAGATTTTTGTTGGCTTGGATGGCGTAATCGTGGCGAATGGTGCCAGGTGCGGCTTCGGTGCCACGGGTTTTGCCCACGGTTTGGCGGATGGCAACAATGGCGTCGGGACCTTCCCAGACCATTGCCATAACTGGAGAAGAGGTGATGAAGGTGATGAGGGACTCGTAGAATGGTTTGCCCTCATGCACCGCGTAATGGGCGCTGGCAAGCTCTTCGGGTACCAGCATGAATTTAGCGCCAATCATGCGCAATCCACGGTCTTCGAAGCGGGTGATGATTTTACCCATCAATCCACGTTGCACAGCATCTGGCTTTATAAGTACGAGCGATCGTTCCATTTATTCATCTCCTGTTGGTTCGTTGTTTAGGATCTCGTTGGCTTCCCACAATGGGTTGGCCATATCGTCTAGATTGAGGTGTTTGCGGATGGCTTTGCCTGCTTCCAAGCGGAAAGAGGGGTCAGTTTTATGGTTTTGGACCAGTATTAAGATTCCAGAAAAATCCTTGGCGTGCAAGCAGTTTTCGAGTTCAGCCATAGGTGTGAGATGGCTTGGTTCGCTTCCCCAGGATATGCTTTCATCCAGTTCAGGTGCTTCAAAGGGTTCGGCTTCTTCCAGCTCAGCTAATAGAACATCTCGTGAGCGCGTAGGCAGGTTTTCGTTGGCAGCCCAGTCCAAAATCCAGGCAGGAAGTGGGCTGTTTTGTATTGCCTCGTCTACAGAAGGAGGGGAATCAACAGTCATTGGTTGCGTGAAATCCTCTGTGTTTTGTTGGATAGGTTGTGTGTTTTGGCTGGCGTCTTCCACTGGCATGGCCTTTAGTCTCCCAGGTAATCACGCAATTTTCGGCGCACACTCGGGTGGCGCAGCCGTGTGAGGGCTTGGGCTTCAATTTGGCGCACACGCTCACGTGTGACACCCATTTTTCTACCAACTTCTTCAAGGGTGTATGCCTGACCATCCAATAGGCCATAGCGAAGTTGTAAAATGCGTACTTCACGCGGTGGGAGGTCATCGAGGACTTCGTCCAAGTGTTCTTTGAGTAGGTTCAAGGTCGCCAGTTCGTCTGGTGGTGGCGCTTCGTCATCTTCGATAAAGTCACCCAAGACAGAATCATCTTCGTCATCAGTTGGGGTTTCCAAAGAGAGCGGTCGGCGAGATACTTGAATCATGTTTTCAACTTTTTTAGGGGTCACTTCGAGTGCTTCGGCAAGTTCTTCAACGCCTGGATCGCGTCCGAGCATTTGGGTAAGTTGGTGCTGAACGCGCAAAAGCTTGTTAATTTGGTCACCCATGTGGACAGGCACGCGGATGGTGCGGCCTTGGTCTGCAATCGCACGGGTCACGGCTTGGCGGATCCACCAAGTGGCGTACGTGCTAAATTTATGACCCCGTTTGTATTCGAATTTTTTGGTGGCACGAATCAAGCCAATGTTGCCTTCCTGAATCAAGTCTAAGAAAGGTACACCGCGACCCATATACTTTTTCGCAACACTAATGACCAAGCGGGAGTTGGCAGTAATCAGGTGGTCAACGGCGTCGTCACCATCTTGAATCTGAGCGATTAACTCGTCAAACTTTTTGCGGCTGTGGCGACCACTTTGGAGCTCAGCACGGGCTTCACGCCCTTTTTCGATTCGTTTGGCGAGAACCACTTCTTCTTCGATGTTATTGAGCAATCCGACACGGCTGACTTCTTTGAGATAAAGTCCGATGGTGTCATCGGTATCAATGTTCGCCAGGTCATCGCCGTCAGCATCAATCAGAGCAAGATCTTCAGCATCAGGCTCTTCTTCATAGTCTTCTGTTTCAGAAAGCTCTGCATCGCTGGGATCGTCTTCTTGAGCGGCATCTTCCACAACTTTGATGCCTGCATCTTGCACACGGAGGACAACCTCATTGTAATCGTCGTTTTCGAGTTCACCTTCGTGCAGGATGTGTAAAATTTCGTCCGCGGTGATCTGGCCTTTCTTGCGGCCTAACTCAATGATACGGTTAATCGTGGGGAGGAGCGGATTATCGTCCATACCTGCTTTTTTCGTTATTCTAGCCATTCAGTTTATACCTTTTCTATAATAAATAGTCGCACGGTTCTAGAGTACAATATTTTGGCACGAAATACAAGTATTTGGCAGAATTCATCGAATATTCAACTATTATGCGCGTAGCATAAAAAATTTTGAGCGGTTTTTCATCAAGGAGCCACCAAAAAGTTTGACCAAGCGTTTTCTAGCTGATAGAATCCTTAACTTAAGTGAGATATTGACATGTATCTAAAGAAGACGGTAAATATTTGGCTTCCGATTTTGATTATCCTGGTCCTGGTAGGTGCGACTTTTTTGAACCTGGAGCTTTCAAGGCGTTTCGTCCTGGAAGATGGCTTTGCGCCACGCTACATTGCTGCTAAACACTGGATGCGCGAGGGGCTTTCGCCTTATTCAGAGGAAACTCACGAAGCAACCCTCAAACTGCTGAGTGAACAAGAAAGTTTACCAGGCGCCTTGGATCATGGACGCTTCTTGGACCCAGCCCCTTACGTGCTTTTTTATATCCCTTTTAGTTTTATTCAATATCCTGTTGCCAAAGCCATTTGGATGACGCTCATTGAAGTTTCAATTCTGTTGAGCGTGTGGCTGTGCATCAAAATTGCAGGCTTGAAATTAACTCTGCCTGAGATTTTGTTGTTATGTCTTGGCAGCTTGTTTTTCTATCCTAACTTGCGCATGCTGCTCAGTGCCAGTGTTATTCCCCTTTATTTATTCTTGGTGCTTTGGGCAGTTTGGATGGCGATGAATAAGCAAGGACGGATGGCAGGCGTTCTGTTTTTCTTGGCTTTCGCGATGGTGCCAATCAGCCTTTTCATAGCGGTTTTCTTTATGATTTGGATGGGTGCCCGTCGTGATAATACTCTGATGTCCATTTTTTTTATAGGGATTGGCTTTTTGGTTCTAATAGCCTTAATCTTATTCCCGGGTTGGATTGGAAGTTGGTTTGGCGCATATGTGAAGCTTTATCCTAAGTTCACTTGGATTGAAACGCCATTGATGCGGGTCGGTGAGCTATTCCCGGGTGCCAGTCAACAAATTTCAATTGGCTTACACATAGCCACGGTGATTTATCTTTTTGTGGAATGGTACGGATTGCCTTCAAAAGAACAACGCGGATTGCAATGGAAACTTGGGCTAAGTCTTGTTTTGCTCTACCTACTGAACCCATTAAAACCGAGCAGTTACCTGGTTCTCCTTTTCATGCCTTTGTTCGCAATATACAAATATTTGACCGAAAAATGGATTGTGTCTGGTAGAATTATGACGTGGCTGAGCTTTGTGGGCATCGGTCTAATCTATTGGTTTAACGGAACAGCACAAGAGGTTTTTAGTGGGGCAGAATCTAAGCTTTTAATCTTACTTCTGCCACTCATTGCGATGCTCGGACTACAATATTTTAGATGGTGGGCATTGAAAAGCTCGAATGCATTAATCGAATCGAAATAATGGAGGCATT
>CAZUZM010000085.1:0-7165 GCA_964624615.1 uncultured Anaerolineaceae bacterium | reverse complement strand
TGAGAAGCTTGAAAAGCTATGGCAGGCTGTTGTTATTGGCGAAGTCTTCACCTAAGATGATGACAATGTCATGTGGATTGCCACCATTGTAAGCATAGGTGACTTGCCAGGGGTTCGTCATCTTGGTCAATTGGCTAAGAAATTTGATGGTGTAGGGCTTGGCACCGTAATAGGTGATGGTACTCAAAGCGGTGGGTGTGACATTTCCGGTTTCGGTCACGTGGATACCTTGACTTTGCAAGTAACTGGATGCCTTTTCTGCTAAGCCAGATTGAGAAGAGCCGTTCATGACCGAAACACGAGCGCCCTCTTCAGTCATAATGGTTTGGATGTTTTCAGTGGCTGCCAGGGTGTCCAGGAAAGTGCTGCCGGTAAAGAGTTCGTTGCGCAGCTCGCGAATGCGGTCCGGTATGGGGCGCAAAATATCTTCTCCGTTAGGACCTTTTGCGATGTTGACATAGCTAAAGTCAATCACTTTGTGCTGAATTTTTTCACGGGGCACATCGTTGAGCACTTTGAGTGCAAGCTTTATCATTTGGCTCATACTCATGTTGGTATGGATGCCGGCAGAAAGGCTGTCATAAAGTTGGGTGGCGTTGCCAAAGAGTTTAGGAATCATGGAAAACTCTAAAATACGGTCACGAATAGCCAGAATAACCTGCTGTTGACGAGCCGCACGCCCGATGTCGCCATCCCCATAGGCGCGACTGCGCACATAGGCAAGAGCGAGATCGCCGGGTAAGGTGTGGACGCCTGGTTCGAGGTCAAAGGAGATATCGGTGTCAAGAACGTCCAAAAGAACGGTTTCAGTCACGTTTAACTTGACCCCATCAATCAGATCAATGAACTGGACAAATGCACTAAAGTCAATTTGCGCATAGAAATCAATCGGGACTCCAAGTACATTTTCAACGGTTTTACTGGACATTGCGGGCCCACCACCAGGAAGTTGGTTGATGACACCGATGCTATAAGCTGTATTAATTTTGTTGTAACCTGAGCCAGGGATGCGCACCCATAAGTCCCGTGGAATGGATAACATTGAAGCGTTGTTGGCAACCGGATCCATGGTAAAAAGAATCATGCTATCCGTCAACGGCGCTTTGACATCCTTGCTGCGGGCGTCGATGCCCATAATCAGGATGTTGACGCGTTTGTTACCATCCCAGGGTTCGGGTTCCACAAAGGTTTCGGTCACCAGGGTTGGTTCAGGTTTGGGTTCATCTTCTGGTTGACCTTCGTTTTGCTCTGGTAGTTGTGGGGTTGTTTCTTTGAGGATTGGTGAGCCTGGCAGGTTGGCGATGGTCATTTCCGCAACAAATTTACTCAGGAGACGATAGGCAAAAAAGCTACCGACGATAGCAAGCAAAACGATTGCGAGCACAACTTTCCCAGCAGGCCCTTTGGGAAAAGCCTGTTTAAGTTTTTGGAAAAAATTTTTCATATGTCACTCTATGATAGATATTCAAAAAATGTTTTTATTAAAAGCTAACGGTGCTTATTTCGGCTGTGGGGGCGGAATGGGTAAACTTTCTTTTTCGTGGCTTAGCCATTTATCGCCTTCATCAATCATCAATACGGGGATGCCATCCCAAACAGGGAATTTGCGTCCGCATTCGCTGCAAATGAGCCAGTTTTCTTTATAGAAATCAAAAACGCCGCCTTCATGTTGAGTACAAACAGGGCAACGCAGAATATCAAGATCTTCTTGTCGAATCATATTTACCTCTTTAAATTAATGGCTTTCAGAAGCCAACAATTGCAATTTTACCATAGCTGAATAAACCTAATATTCACAAAATTCAGCTTATCCAGGGGAATAAAGGTGACTTATGGCTTTGGGATATCTGTTCCAGGTCCGTAATTATAGCCATTAGGCCAAGGCTGGTAAACCGTATGGATGGCATCGCTAAACAAAAGTTGGTCGCCTTTGTAAACGCTGCGGTTGACGCTAACGCTGGCACCGTTCACCGCCCAGTCAAGTTGCTTGATTGTGCCTTCGGGTAAGGTGGGGTCTTCACGCCAAATATCTTCCGGGGGTTCTTTCACATTGGTGATTCCGGTCGAGTTCCATTCCACACGGCGACCGTCTTTCGTGGAATAGAACTTCCAGGTGAGGGAGTTGTTTCCCATGACGGTGTCCATCAGAATCCAGTGTTCCGAGTCGTTTTTGAATTTAAGATCAACAAAAGGCACAAAAACGCTCGCGTCCAATCCGGCGAGGTTGCCATCGGACCAGCCATTGCTTTGTTGCTCATAATAGCTGACGCGGTAGGCATGCGCGTGCCTTTCAACGATTGGAAAACCGCCAAAGAAGGCTGTTCTAAATAGGGTGGTGCTCACTTGGCAGATGCCACCGCCGATTCCTTTGACGGATTGGTCACCAACAATGATGATAGCTTCGGCATAGCCATTGTCGAGGCTGATGTCAGTCATGTACTTTGCCATCGAGAAGACTTCGCCAGGTGCGATGAGGATGCCATTAAAGGTTGTAGAACCAGCCAAAATATTTTGCACACGGGCAGCTTCGGAGCCATAAAAATAAGAGGTGCTTTCAGTGATGAGTTCGGTGATGCCCAACTCGGCAGCTTTGGTGGTGTCGGTCACCTGAGGTGGCAGGTCTTTGAGGATGAGGTTGAGTTCGTGTTCTTTGTTTTGTAGTTTTTCCAAAATGAGGGCAACGCTGTTTTCGATGTCGAGTGTTTTGCCCATGACCGCGTTTTTAGTCAGTTCGAGTTCACGCGTTTCTTCATTAAATCGCATGCGTGCATTTTCGGGCTGTATAACAAATTTAGGCGCGATGCTGGTCAGGTAATTTTCCATTGACACTTTGTTGAGGCTTAGTTTAAAGCCGGCTTCTTGCCCTTCGGTTTGTCGTTCGATGACAATCAGGTTTGCAAGATCTTTGGGCTCAATGACCCAAGGCTCAAGGCCGAGGTCTGGGTTGGGATGACGCATGGTTAGTGGTGCGCTCAAAATGTCTCGGGCTTGTTTGGCAGTTTCACTGGCGTCTGCCACGATAGGTGCTTGTTCGTGGATGATGATTGGGATTTGAGCGTCTTGTTGGATCAAAAAGTAAGCCTGTAACTTTTGCATGGTTGCCGGGATGTCCATCATGCGGCCTGTTTGGCCATTACGGGTTTTGATTTCGGTGCCTTCGATGCTGATGCTGGCTTCGATAACTTCTTGGTCAAGCGTATTAGCAATTTCTTGCAACTTGGCGTAGGCTTGGCCTTGGTCATAGGCGGCACTGGTGCTTAGTGTAACGCCATTGTTTTTAGCAAAAAATTGGGTTTTCAGTTGCTGAAACCAAGTGCCTTCGCGTCCGGTTTTATAGGCTTGCTGGGCAACCGCGGTGGGATTGTTGCTATAACCCAAGTCCTTAGGCGTAAAAACCCATTGTTGTTCACCATAAGTGAAAACGATTTTACCTTTGGTGGGATAGTCGAGGTCGGCATTCAATCGTGAAACGGCTTGACCTAAGCTCAATCCGCCGAGGTCGATGTCGTTGACTTTGACGTTTGGGTAAATCTTGTCTGTGTATTTGGCTTCAAACTGAAAGACGATTAAGCCTAACGCGAGCAGACCGAGGAATAGCCCTACGAAAAGGCTGAAGGCAAATTGGCGTCCAAAGCTGGCATAACCTTTGGGCCTTTGAGAGTCGGGTGTTGCGTTTATTGCTTCTTGATTCGTTTCCATAACAGTCAAATTATAGTTTAAGCTCGTGTATTATTCCAAAACAAGGCCTGACAAATCTGGTCTGGTGATCTAAAGACGTTTTTTGAGCACTATTCGTTCCCATAACTCTGGGAAGATTCTTTTCATAATGATGCTTTTAAGGCACAAAAGGCCATTCCTGACCTTTTGTGTTGTTTGCTCTTTGTTTAAGATGTATCGAGCTTATTTCCTAATGGTTATTGGCAAATACATCATGAATGATTCGTAACTCTCAGTTGGTTGTAATTCAAAAGCGCCGATATCACAATGCCCATCGGTACGTGGGTAAAAACGTTGGTCAGACATCAATGGAACCAAGGAATAGACGTTTGTAACAGGGGTGTTCTTTGGCATAGGGGGTGCCCAGGTCATACAGTCCGCGTCCCCGTGATTGATGGCAGGTGAGCCTTCCATGAGGGCGATGGTGGGTGCTGGGCCTCCGTAGTTTCCGAAGGGTGCCAGTTTGACGTCTGCTGGCCTCATTACCTAGTCAAGCGTGGCATCTGGAGCACAACTGTCGTCAGTAAAGATATTCCCGCCTTTGGATATTGAATTTGTATCAAGGGTTTTGCAGTTCAGCTCGATCTTGCCATTGGCATCTGGCAGGTTAACCATGATGTTGTAATACAAGTGAGAGCGGTTATCTAAGTTCACTAAGTTCATTGGTCCAGTCGCGACTAAGGTTGAGTTTTGGACCCAGCCGAATGAAGCATCAGTATCAATATAAGCATTACCACCCTGATTGTTTGTCATGGTGCTATTCGTTACCATCACATTTCCACGGATGTGGGCGGAGTAGTTTTTATTAATCACATTGTGGTGAATGCTGGTGGAATAAATGAGCGCTTGGTGTGTAGAGGCCCGGAGGCTGCCAGCAGCAACAATGTCGGCTTTGTTGTGGGCGATTTCAGAATAAGCGATATTCAGCTTTGTGTTGTTGCTATAGATAGCGCCACCCTCTGAAATATTATGGCCTACACTTCTGGCTTCATTATGGGTAAGGCGCACATGGCTTAAGTCCAAGTCTGCCCCATCAACGTAAATACCTCCGCCATTTTCCCAACCAGAAACCGCTGCGGTGGCAAGACCATTTTTTAGCACCAGGTTCTCCAGATAAACGATTTGGTTCTTTCCAACCTCAAGTACCCGGTCGATAGTGTTGGCGTCAATGATGGAAGGGTTGTCCAGTTCTCCTATGCCTTTGATGGTGAGGGTGCCAGTTCGGGGATTATCGATTCCGGGAATATCAAGATCACCGTAATGTTTCTCCTCTTCCTCATCAAAACTGGGTTTGTCCAGCGTTAGTTTGTAAACGCCAGGTGGAAGTTCAATGACGGCATTGCCAACGCCATGATAGCTGGCTTCATTCAAAGCGGCTCGCAAGGAGCAAGGTCCATCTGCGATGGAACCAGCACTACAAACGCCATTGAGCGCAAAATCGCGCATATCTTCAAAAGTATTGACCCGAATGACCCATGGATCGGGCATTTGGGCTTAAACACGTTGGGTGGAAAAACCCAACGTCCCTGTTATTAACAAGGTGATAAGCAAAATAAGTGTGAAAGAAAGGTGTTTTTTCATCATAGCCCCTATGAATGAATGGAGGGAAACGCTTAATCAGAGCGAATAACTAAGCCTAATTATACAATAATTCCGTTTTTGGCGTTGCGAAATTCTGGGTCCTTAAACCCTATTTTTCTATGAGGGCAAGCAATCTGATGGGCAATCCAGCTTTCCCTGTGATGCTTTTATGAAAGGAGCTATGGATGACGTTGATGGACTTTCACACCTATTTTAGACCGAGCGTGATAAACTCATTTGCATGAGCCAAAATACTGACCAATCAACCGAACAAACCAGCAAAAGTTCACGCAGCAAAGGCTTTTTTTATGCCGTGGCTGCTGCAGTGCTTTTTGCTTTGACCCCACTTTTCATCAAGATCCTCAACACGACTTATGGGCTGCCGGCCTTGATGATTACCTTCTGGCGCAATATTTTGGGCATCGCGCTGCTCTTGCCCGCCTTCCTCATCTTTAAGCCCTCTTTGCTCAAATTGGAGCGCAAACATTTTGGATTTGTCGCACTTTATGGGCTAATTTTTACTCTGCTGAATACGATTTGGACCTTTTCTATCCAGTTCAACAGTGCTTCAGTGGCAACGGTTCTGATTTATATCTCCGCGCCGTTGACCAGCTTTTTAGGTTGGTGGTTGCTTAAAGAACGTTTTACCTGGATGAAAGCTTTAGCCATCGTCTTAGGCTTTGGGGGCTGCGCATTGGTGGCTTTGGCCGGGTCGGAATTGAAGACCAACTGGCTCGGTCTGGGTTTGGGGTTACTTTCAGGGTTGATTTATGCCTTTTATGCTATTTTTGGACGCTTCTCGGCGCAACGGGGCATCAACCCCTGGACGAGCACTTTTTACCTTTTCTTTTTTGCGATGGTAGCGCTTTTGGTCATCAACCTTCTGCCGCTCAACTTTATTCCTGGGAAAGCGCCAGACCTAAAAACTCTCTTTACCTTTAGCAATGACCCCATGGCATGGCTCAATATGGCTTTTTTAACCATCCCACTGGTGGTGGGTTATGGGCTTTTTAATCAAAGTCTGACGATATTACCCTCCAGCACAGGCAACCTTATATTGACCCTTGAACCACCTATTACAGCGATTTTGGCTTGGCTCTTCCTGCATGAAAAGCTGCTTCCCTTACAGCTATTGGGTACGGTTTTGGTGCTTTCGGGTGTATTGTTAGTCAGGTTAGGCGTCAACAAACCTGCCAATGAAGCGGTAGCTGAGTCTTAATCAGTAAAATCTTGCAGTCGATTTTATTAAACTAAGCGTTACAATTAAGCCAATACTTTATGGAGGCTAAAAATGAGCCAGGAAAATATGCAAATCAGTCGTATTGAAAATGAAAAAGCGCAATTCTTTTCAAATTTTAAGAGCGGCGTGTCGTGGTTCTTTTGGTTGGCGGCGATTTCCGTTGTCAATCTGATTATTCGTTTTACCAACCCGGAAAGCACCATTCGTTTCGCGATTGGCTTTTCAATCAGCAAGTATCTTGAGGAAAAACCACTGGCTTTGTTTGGTAGTATTGCACCAAAGACTGTGGCATTAATCTTGAGTGTCGTTTTGATTGGGGTTGTTGTGCTTTTGGGTTTCCTGGCACGCGGTCGCAATAAAACGGCCTACATCGTGGGTATGGTACTCTACGCTTTGGATATCATTCCAGCGGTGATGATTGGCGATCTCTATGCGGTTATTTTTCACGTGATTGTGATTGGCTTTTTGGTTTGGGGTTTGGTCAATTTGATTAAACTCGAAAAGCTTGAAGCGGAGTACCCCGATGAAGCAGAACCGGAAGTGATCGTGATTGGGCCTGATCAGCCATAATCACTCTGGTACATAAAAATAGACATGAGGCGGCTTATTAAAGTCGCCTTTTTTATT
>CAZUZM010000084.1:0-7226 GCA_964624615.1 uncultured Anaerolineaceae bacterium | reverse complement strand
ATCGCTAAAGCTTTACTGAACCCCCGGTCTAACCGGGGGTTTTCTTTAATAATAAAAAGCGCCTTGATATCAAGGCGCTTAATTGATAGGTGCATCAAGAGCTAGGCGCCAAACTTTTCCAGGCGCAAAGCATGCGAAAGGGCCAAAGGCATCAAATCATTGGCATCAAATCGTGAGCCGAGGCTGCCTTTCAAGCAAGCTCGTTCACCAAATTCATCAATGCCATCCGGGCGCGCATTCTTGGACCATAGCATGGTGGGAATAGGATGCCAGGAGTGCGCTTTGAGCTTGGCAGGCGTGGAATGGTCGCCGGTGATGATAAGCACATCTGGATCCAGTGCCATAATGCGCGGAATGAGCGCATCAACTTCCTCGATAACACCCACTTTACCCTCAAAATTACCATCTTCACCGTAGCTATCAGTCTTCTTGATATGCACGAAGAAAAAGTCGTGCTTATCCCAATATTCCTCAAGCATGTCAATTTCCTGGCTCATCGATTCCGCTGGGTGTAAAACCGTCATACCAACCACTTTGGCAACACCGCGGTACATAGGATACATGGCGATGGCCACTGAGTTTAGTCCCCAAACGTCATTAAACTTGGGCCATTTGGGCATGCCGGCAAAACCACGCAGAACAAAGCTGTTAGCAGGTGCCTCCGCTTTGAGGATTTCATTACCCTGGCGCACAAATTCCCGCACGAGTTCTGCCATTTTTTCAGCTTCGGGCTTTTGAGCTTCGGCAATGTGGGCCTTTTTGCCTACAGCCTGCGGGTCGGTATCACTCACATGGCCATCCAATCCTTCACCACGCAGGACAAAAACGAACCGATATTCTTTTTCAGGTTCTAAAAAGAGTTCCACGCCCGGCAGGTTGACTTTCTCTTTCAGCAAATTACACAAGCGTTGACCTTCTTCGGTTGGGATGCGTCCAGCACGACGGTCAGTAATCACACCATTTTCATCGACGGTGCAGAAATTGCCACGAGCAGCAACATCGTTGGGTCCCAAATCAAAGTCAATGCCCAAAGCCGAGAGCACGCCTCTGCCAATTTCATACTTGATGGGATCATAACCAAATAAACCCAAGTGTGCCTGACCGCTGCCAGGAGTGATGCCAAAAGGCACGGAATGATGCAAGCCCAATTCTGCCTCAGCAGCTAGTTTATCCATATTTGGTGTATTGGCTGTTTCAAGTTCCGTCTTGCCAGTGGCGGTCAAGGGCAACCCACCCAAGCCATCCATAACCAACATCACAATCTTACCTTTTGCATCTTCTTTCAAAAGGGGTTTTATTAATTCAAATTGCATACTTACCTCCGACTATTAAATCTCGCCAATTATAGATTTTTTCGATCTGTTTTGCAATCAACAAGCTTCTTAGGCTGAAATATGGGTAGAAAGATTGGTTTCAAGTTTCGTTTCATTGATCAGTTCAATCAACGAGATAATCGCAGAATTATCCAATTCGCCATCGCCAATCTCAACCATACTTCGATACAGTTCAGTGTGGACAATCGCTGCCGGCAAGGTCATACCATAGGCTTCTACAGTATCCGACACAATACCCATGTCTTTCGCTTGCAGCTTGGCTTTAAAGCCGGGTTGACGGTCACCAACAAGTAGTTTTGGCGCCTTCACATCCAGGGTCCAGCATTGGGCTGCACCACCTTTGATGGCTTCGATAACCTTTTCTGGATCCGCACCAGCTTTTTGGGCAAAAATCATCAGCTCTGCTTCGGCTACCATCTGAGCGGCAACCATAATTTGGTTAGCGGCTTTGGCAATTTGTCCCGCACCCGGACCACCGACATGCGTAATTTTAGTGCCCAAAACTTCGAGATAGGGTTGCACTTCCTCTAGCGCATCGGCGTCACCACCGACCATAATCGTCAAGGTAGCATTGCGCGCGCCAATATCGCCTCCGCTCACCGGCGCGTCCAAGCTCTTTACCCCAAGAGAAGCCAGTTTAGTATAGATTTCACGACTTGCAACCGGAGAAATGGTGGAGTTATCCACTAAGATGGTTCCCGGGCGAATCCCTTCCCCAACACCCATCTCACCGAAAAGGACCTCCATGACATCAGGCGTATCCGAAACATTCACAAAAACAACATCGCATTGACTAGCCAAGTCTGCCGGGTTTTCCGCCCAAATCGCACCATCTGCCAGAAGCGTGTCAGCTTTGGATGGCGTTCGGTTCCAAACAATAAGTGGAAATCCAGCCGCCAACAGATGGCCCGCCATAGCGCCGCCCATCGTTCCTAAACCTATGTAACCAAGTGTCTTTTCTTTCAATGCAACCTCCGATTTTCTTATTATACAAGTTACAAAATCCTTTTTCGATATAAACATATACGACTACCAACCAAAAAGAATCAATAGCCTTTTTGAATAGTATAATTCCAAGAAAGTTTATACGATTGCTATTTTCCTAAGATTACCTTAGAAAGATCAATTATGACGAAGACGATTGACACATCCGTAAAAGACAAACAGAAAAACTTTTTACCAATTTTTATCCTTGTCCTGTTTCTTTTGATTTACACAATAGCAGCGGTGACACTTTCTTTACATTTGTACAAAGAAATTATTCCTGACGAAGCAACCCACACACTCTTAATCGAAAAATTTGAAAAAACGCTTGGCATGCCAGAAGATTCGGCTGAAACGGTTCGTGCTGGGGTAACGATTGAGGGAAATCCGTTCCTCTATCATTGGTTAGTCGCTCGTGCGCGTAATATCGTTTCATTCATACGACCTGGGACAACCGGAAACCAACTTTTTCACTTCACACGGTTACTCAACATCCTTATGGCGGTTGGTACCCTTTTTGTAACCTGGTTGATTGCCAGAAAACTCATCAAAAACCCATGGTATCAACTTTTGCCAACTTTTCTGTTGGCGAATTTACAAATGTTTTTCGTCCTATCAACCGGCATCAATTATGATAATTTACTAAATTTCTTTTGTGCGATATCAGTGCTCTTATTGGTTAACCTCTTAAAGAATGAACATTTCTGGCTCAACACCCTTTGGTTGGTATTCGTCTTAGGCTTGGCAGGTTTGACTAAAAAAACCGCAATTCCGTTTATCGGAGTTATGTTGATTATTTGGTTGTTTTTGTTAATCAAGAACAAACCTCATTTTGAAAAACCCAAAGGCTGGATGTGGGTAATATTCATTTTGGCATTTTTGGCAATCGCTGGAAATGTTTTCATGTATGGCCGAAACTTGATTCTCTATAGGAAATTGCTTCCTTCTTGTTCATATCTCAAAAAAGATCTTCCTTGCGAAACAAATTACATTTACCAGAGGTGGAAAGCGCAGAATATTCCCAAAAAACTCACCTGCGCTGAAGCGAAAGAAATGGGGTTTCCAAATAGTCTAAACTATTTTTTGGGATATTGGTCTACCACAATGCTGGACAGGATCGTAGGTATTCTAGCCCATAAATCCTTTTCTAATCCCCTCTTTGATGCTTTTTCATTTGCATTGATTGTTTTGGCTCTACTTGGTGTTAGTTTTGTTAAAAAGCCACCTAAAGAAATGACCATCTTGTTTCTCATGAGCTTCATCTACACTATTGTTTTGTTTTTATACAATTACGATGAACAGCTTATTTATGGGTTTGCTGGTTTTGCCATCCAAGGACGTTACATTTTTCCAGTAATAACGGTCTTTTTATCGCTGATCAGTTATATTCTAGCGTCAATCAGACCTCGAGTCATGAAAATACTGATGACGACGTCCATCATACTCCTCTCAATTCTCGGTGGCCCCATTCAGTTCCTGTATTTTTATCGTTCAGTGTTTATTGATTGGTTCTAAGCCCGCATTTTTATCTGCGACTTGTTTATCTGTAATGGAATGACCCCTTTCCAAACCATTTATCGCATTAATCAGAAGATTCAAGACCTTTTCGGCTGAAAATCACTGGTCTTTTCTTTTTAAGTGGTATAATGACTAGTTGGAAACAATACAAAATACACTCCGGAGGAAAAAGTGGATCCAATTATCAATGCAGTACTCGAACCCAAAAGCATCGCTGTTGTAGGTGCCTCAGCCGACCCAGAAAAAATCGGCTACAAAGTCGTCGCAAACTTGATTGACGGTGGCTATGATGGTGCCATTTACCCCATCAACCCCAAAGCCGACGAAATCCTAGGCAAAAAATGCTACGCTTCCGTTTCAGAAGTTCCTTACGTGATCGATGCCGCCATTATCACCGTGCCCGCCAAATTCGTGCACAGTGTCACCCAAGAATGTGGTGAAAAAGGCGTCAAGGGTATCAGCATCATCACTTCTGGCTTCTCCGAAGTCGGCGAAAATGAACTTGAAGCACAAATTGTGAAAACCGCACGCGATTTCGGCATGCGCATCATTGGTCCAAACATCATTGGTGTGCTCTCAAACAGTGGCAAGATGAACGCCTCATTTGCTTCTTCATTGCCCATGGCCGGCCAGGCAGGTCTTATTTCTCAAAGTGGCGCGCTGCTTATCGCCATGATTGCAGCCACCTACACCCGCCGCGTTGGTTTCGACAAGATGCTCTCCATCGGTAACCAATCGGACCTCGATTTTGCAGACCTGGTGAACTACCTTGCTGAAGACGATCACAGCAACTGTATCACTCTGTACATCGAAGGCATCAAAGACGGCGCGCGCTTCATGGAAGCTGCCCGCAATTGCCCCAAACCGATCATCGCCCTCAAATCCGGCACATCCGCCCACGGCGCAGCAGCTGCCGCATCGCACACCGGTTCCTTGGCTGGCTCCGCAAAAGTTTACGAAGCCGCTTTCAAACAATCTGGTGTCACCCAGGCTGATGACCTCAACGACCTCTTTGACCAAACCCTCGCGCTTTCACTTCAACCTGAAATGAAGGGCGACAATTTGCTCATCCTCACCAATGGTGGTGGCGTTGGCGTTTTGGCAACAGATGCCGCTGAAAAATACGGTTTGCCCCTCAAATTTGCTCCACCCGAGGTCCAGGCTGAACTCAAGAAACACATGCCCGAATTTGGCTCTGCAAAGAACCCCGTTGACATCACCGGTGGTGCTGGACTCAAAGGCTATTACGAAGGCGTGAAATACTCCTACGCTCACGACTGGGTCGACGGTATGGCTGTGCTCTATTGCGAAACCGCTGTCACCAATCCCCAGGAAATCGCCGAAGCCATCCACAAAGCTATTGTGGACTCTGGTGTAACCGGCAAACCAGTCACCGTCTCATTTGTCGGTGGCGAGCGCTGTGAATCCGCAGCCGCATGGCTCATCGAGCAAGGCATCCCCACCTACGACGCACCCGATATCGCTGTCAAAGCCTTATCCAGACTACGCAACGAATCTAAAATGCGTGAAACCGCTCACTCCGAGCCATATCACCCAACCGACATCAACCCCGAACGCGCCCGCGAGATTATCGCCGGTGCCCGTGCCAAGGGTCGTGATGCCCTCACCGAAGTCGAAGCCAAGCACGTCTTCCAGGCTTATGGCCTCCCCGCCACCCCCACCGAGCTTGCCAAGACTGAAGAAGAAGCCGTTAAGATTGCCAATGAAATCGGCTTCCCTGTGGTTATGAAGATCGTCTCCCCTGACATCCTCCACAAATCGGATGCTGGTGCGGTTAAAGTGAACATCAAATCTGATGACGACGTGCGCGAAGCATGGAAAATCATCATGGAAAACTCCCTCAAATACAAAGCCGATGCTGAAATCGACGGTATGGCTGTGCAAGAGATGGCTCCCTGGTCAACCGAAGTCATCGTTGGTTCCGTCAATGACGCCACCTTTGGCCCCACCGTTATGTTCGGTTTGGGCGGTATATTCGTGGAAGTTCTCAAGGACGTCACCTTCCGCGTTGCACCCATCGACGAGAACGAAGCTTTGGTCATGCAAAACGAAATCAAGAGTGCCCAAATTCTGCGTGGTGCCCGCGGTGAAGCTCCCCGCGATATGGCAAAACTCGCCAGCGTTTTGGCTCACTACTCTTACATGATCTACGACCTGAAGGACGAAATTGCCGAGTCCGACGCCAACCCCTGTATCGTCTACGAAGACGGCAAGGGTGTCGCAGTTGTTGACGCACGCATTATTCTGACCAAGAAGTAAGCTTTACCGAGTTCGTAAAATCAGAGCACTGTTGGTAGAATCAACAGTGCTCTGTTGTTTAACAGACAGTTTACACAAACTTTTTGGATAGCTTTCAAAAAGCTATTATGATAGAGGTATTATGAAAAATAGAAAGAAAAGTTATTTAATCGATATGGATGGCGTGCTGGTGCATGGTTCAATGCCACTGCCAGGTGCGGCCGAATTCATTCAAACGCTGATCGAAGAGAAGCGTAAATTCCTCATCCTGACCAACAACCCGCTTTACACTACCCGTGACTTAGCGCACCGTTTTCAAATGACCGGTCTCAATATTACTGAAGACCGCATTTATACCAGCGCCATGGCAACCGCAGCTTTCCTGCATCGCCAACGCCCAAACGGTAAAGCCTATGTCATCGGCGAAACCGGTTTAACCGAAGCCATTCATGCCATTGGTTATGTTCAGACCTCCGTTGAGCCAGATTATGTCGTCTTGGGCGAAACCAACACCTATAGCTTTGAAGAGGTCACCAAAGCCATCCGCCTGATTATGGGTGGCGCACGCTTCATCGCTACCAATCCTGACGCGACTGGTCCAACCGAGTCTGGCATCGTTCCAGCAACCGGCTCGATGGCAGCCCTCATCGAGAAAGCCACCGGTAAAGCGCCACTCTTCATCGGCAAACCCAACCCATTGATGATGCGGTCAGCGCTCAATCATATGGATGCCCACTCCGAAGAATCCATCATGGTTGGCGATCGCATGGATACCGACATTTTGTCCGGTATTTCCTCTGGTCTTGAAACCATTTTGGTCCTTTCCGGTGTCACCGCGATGGAAGATATCGACAAATACTCCTACGGTCCATCCTATATCTTCAACTCCGTCGCAGACATTGTTCCGAGTGAACTTGACTAATGAAATCACCAGACCTTAACCGCCGAGACTTTCTCAAAGCTGGCCTGTTAGGCTTAACCTGGTCAGCTTTGTCTCCCCGGAAGGTTGCTGAAGGGGCTTACCAACACCCTCGCTTCATGTTGGTTGGCAATAAACAAGGCGCTAGCGTTTATAAAGAACCCAATGACAAAAGCGTCATCATGTACCAATGGCAATATAACGAAATCATC
>CAZUZM010000083.1:0-7277 GCA_964624615.1 uncultured Anaerolineaceae bacterium | reverse complement strand
ATTATCGTTTTTGACCTTTAGCTTGTAACCATCGCCAGGATATTTGGCGTCAGGTTGATGGCGCGCATGCTATAATTTTGCCATGCTCAAAGGAAAAGTTCTCGCCTCTTTGATGGCTATTTTAAAAGACCATGACGGTTTTGAAGCGCAAAAACCGCTGGTTTTGGCTGTTTCGGGTGGGGTGGATAGTTTGGCTTTGACCCACGTCCTCAAAGACCAAGGACTCAACTTGATTGTGGCGCATTTGGATCATGCTCTACGCCCTGTTTCAGCAGACCAAGCAGAAGCATTGTGGCAGATAATGGACGCTTGGGGGCTGCCTTTCATTAGCAAGCGGGTGGATGTGGCGGCATTTGCGCAGACTGAAAAACTGGGCATTGAAGAAGCCGCACGCATTTGCCGTTATCGCTTCTTATTTGAAGTTGCGCGTGAGCATTACGCCCAAGGCATTGTATTGGGGCATAACGCCGATGACCAGGTGGAGACGGTTTTGATGCATTTTATGCGTGGCAGTGGCATGGCTGGTTTGACCGGCATGACACCTTTTACTGTTCTCAAACAGTTTGACGCGTGCATTCCTCTGTTGCGTCCTCTTTTAGGCATAAACCGCCACGAAATCGAATCCTATGCCCACGAAAATGGACTTAAACCTATTGAAGACGAAAGTAATCAGCAGGACCTCTATTATCGCAACCGGTTGCGTCATCATATTATCCCAGAGCTTGAAAAGCTGAACCCGGCCTTCAAGCAAAGCGCGTTACGCGCTGCTGAAGTTTTACGAGGGGATGAACAGCTATTGTTATCGCTTGAAGTGCAGGCTTATGAATCGAGCCTTATCAAATGTAGCCAGAATGAAATCATCCTATGGCGAAAGGCCCTCTTGGGATTTGAATTGGCGCTTCAAAGACGCATCATTCGCCGGTGTCTCAACCACCTGCGGATAATAAACCCTGATTTTGGCTTTAGAGATATCGAAAAAGCGCGCGAGCTCATAGCCCAAGGACGTGGCGCATTGGACATCAGTTCCGGTTTGCAAGTCATTATCGTTGGTGATGCCGTGCACATATTGAATCAAAAAGATGTGCCGACCATTCTATCTTATCCCCAACTTCCGCTAAGCCAACTATCCCTTAGCCTGGAAATGGGTGAGGCTGTCTGTCTGAACGAAGGCTGGCAGTTAAGCGCAAACCTGATTGATGTTGAAATATATTTAAAACTATCCGAAAGCCAACACCGGGATCCCTATCAGGCGTTCATCCCTGCGATGGATTTGCAGTGGCCTCTCGTGGTGAGATGCCCCCAGGCGGGTGAACGCTGGGCACCCCTGGGGCTTGAAAAAGGGAGCCAAAAGCTGAGCGACTTTTTTGTTAATAACAAAATCCCCCAGGCAGCCCGGGTCGCGTGGCCTGTGGTGCTGAGTGGGGGATCTATCGTTTGGTTGGTCGGTTTACGTTTGGCGCATGCCTGGCGTTTGCAAGGCGATGAGCAACAAATCCTTCACCTCTGTTTGCAAAACGTCAAACACGCCTAAAAAAGCTTCAACAAACACCTTAATTGGCGTCCAAAACCTCTCGCAAAATGCCTTTGATGGCGTCGATATTGGGGTAAAGGACCTGAGCGCCGCCATCAGTAATACCATTGGTAACTTCTTTGTAGCTGATGCGATGCATGGTGAACAGGTCTTCGCCTAAAAACTTTGAAAGTGGCAGAGCGTAGAGGATATAGTCCTTGAACTTCATATCCGTGGTCATTGATTTTTTCGCGGCGCGAACAACACTGGGAATCTGATTGAAATGACCAGGTGAAAGGGCTTTTTTAGCCATGGCTTTGATGACTTCCATGGCGCGGCGATTGCGGTCAAGATCAGAGGAGTTTTTCCGCGCGCGTACATACCAAAAAGCATCCCATTGTTCCATGCGCACGGTACCTGGTTCAACCACACGCCAGCCGCTTTCATCCAGGTAGCTTTCGTCTTCCATGCGCTCGGTTACCTCAACATCAATAGGTCCCAGGACGTCCAAGATGTGTTTAAAGCCTTCAAAATCGACCATCATATAGTGGTCAGGCCTAAAACCAAAGTTGTGTGCCAGGGCGTCGCTCAACATTTGCCATTCACCAAAGGGATAAGCAACATTGAGGCGCTGCTCACCGAGTCCTGGAATATGGAGCCAAAGATCTCGTGGAAAGGAAATGAGGTTGATTTTGTTGGTCTTGGTGTTTAAAGCTAACAGGAGCATCACGTCCGTGCGAAATCCAATTTCTGGTTGGTAGTCTGAACCAAGCAGCATGATGGTTTTGACATGATTAGGGACATTGATGCGGCCCGTTTCGTTGGAAAGTATGGGGTCATCAACATATTTATCCGGTGTTGCCCAAAGATTGGTTATAAAGCCGGCTTGTCCTTCGCGGATGCGGTTGAGACTAACGGCAATCATCGCACCAAAAACGAGTAGCGCGATAACGCTAAGAATGGTTACAAAAACGCAACCACGTTTTTTGCCTTTATGTATTGTCATAAGAGCCACCTTTAGATCATGGGGTTGATCTTAGGCTTTGGGCGTTGGGTAGTCCAACTCCACTGCCAGTTTGCGCAGTCTTTCCTGCACGTCACGCCATTGAATTTTTGAGATGCCAAGTTTTTGTCGAATAGATTCAGGGTCTTTACCTTCGGTGAGATCCAAAACGGCGCTTGTCCAACGCAAACTATCAAAGGAAATATTCTTTTCAAGTTTGGCAGCTTCGGCGACATCACTCAGCAAGTATTCCAAGCGTCGCTGTGACCAAGGGAAAACCTGGTCTTTGATTTGATATTGCTTAGCATAGCTCTGGTAAACTTCCACCCAGTTTTCTGAAAGGGGCAAGCGGCGCTCTTTGTAGCGGAAACGTGGATTGGAATAGCGCACATAGAGGGCGGCGTTCTTGGGGTCTTCGATTTCGAGGTGCTCGGTCATCAAGCTGAGACATTCACCCTTTTTGAGTGCGGTTTCAAGCACAAGTTTGAAGAGCGTTAAAGGACGTGTATCGGCTTTGGCGCCATCACGAATGCCTTCGGCAGCTTCCAGTGCGGTCTGAACTTGTTTGCTGGTAAGCGCATGCGGTAATCGACTAGCAACAGCTTTTTGAATAATCGGATCGGCTGGGTTGCTTTTTAGAACGCCCGCCTCAAAAAGCCAACGGAAAAAGGATTTAATCGAAGTGATACGTCGCGAAAGGGTCTTGGGGCTACAAGGAACATCGCGTTCTTTTTCCATCCAATTGAAAAAGTTTTCGAGGTCCGCCGTGCTAATCTTGCCAATCTGTTTATCAGTAGGTAAATAGCTTTCCAGCAAGTTGAGGTCAGCAGCAAATGCTTTGAGGGTATGGTGCGATCTGCCCTGGTCGCGTAAGAAGATTCTCCAAGCTTGGATGGCGGGGTGCATCAGTGTGGAGTCTTGAATATGGGCAGTGAGTTTTTCTTTTTGTTGAGTCATTGTGCCTCTTTGTTTCGTATAGCTATAATTCAATGCTTAAGTTTAGCGTTAAAGCTTAGGGCTGTCAAATTGCGCCAATTATTTATTGCGGTAGAGTGCTTCGTTGAGCATTTCGGCGATGGCGTCATTTTGTGGCATGAGGACCCATGCGCCTTCCCAGGTAATCCAGTTATAAGCCATAGTGCTATCGACAGCAAAATGTCGAATCTTGCTCGTATCGGTGAGGGATGTCGCTAATGGCATCAGAGGCAAAACTGCACTGAGGGGCATATCGGTCTCAATATATTCGCGGTAATGGCTGTAAAGTTCAGGTATTTTTGTAATCATATTAAGACTGGTTGCTTTTTTAACCATTGCCACAATGACGTCCTGGGTGCGGCGGTTGCGGTCGAAATCACTGGTGGTATAGCGCGCGCGTGAATACCAAAGGGCGAGTTCGCCGTCCATATGGGTTGTGCCGGTTTCGATAGTGCACCAGCCACTGGGATCCATGAAACACGAATCGGTTAGCGTTTCGGTCACTTCAACATCAACGCCTCCGAGGCTTTCAACAACATCTTTAAAACCGTCAAAGTGAACCATCATGTAATAATCAGGCTTGATGCCAAAGTTGGCTTCAAAAACTTGCTTAAGCAAGTCCCACCCGCCCAGGCTCCAAGCCGTGTTAATGCGGTTGGACCAGAATCCCGGAATGGAAACATAGAGGTCCCGTGGGAACGAAATGAGTGTGGCCGTTTTGAGTTTAGGGTTGATTGAAAGCAATAAGATGACATCTGTGCGGAAGTTGTGTTCTTCGTAATCATCTTTACCAAGTAACAGGATGTTGACTAGGTTGTTAGGCAGTTCGCCCGAAGGAATGATGGTAACCGGTGTAGGTGTGAAAAGCGGTTGTGGAATATAACCCTGGCTACCGTCTTCGAGCAGGCTGGCGTAGTCTTGGGGTTGGAATGGGGTGGGTGTGGCACCCCCATGTCGAAGGCTAAAGATGTAAGGAGAACTTTTTGACTGCGCCATGGTTTTGACAACCGCGCCAGTCGCAAAAAGCGTCAAGATAACGCCAATGAGGATGATTATGGTATAAAGGACCGTTTTTTTATTCTTTAACACACGCATATGTTTGGCTTTCTATCGTCACAAAGTTTCTTTTTGTTGGCAGGTTGATAATGAACAAAGCTATCGCGCATAACCAATAACGCAGCGCAAAATACCTGCAATTTTTTAGATGCAAGTTTTATACCTTGTACTTTTTACATTTACTTCATTTCAAAAAACATCACGCAAAAAATGTTCAATTAACATAACCCAAGCGCACAATTTGTGTTACACTTGACTAACAATTCACAAACAAATGGAGTTCATTCTTGATTAAAGAGATTAGCCCTTTACTTAATATTCTATTACTTAGCCTTGTTGCCAGCTTAGGGACCGGCATTGGTGGCTTGATTGCCGTTCTGATTCGTCCTTCGCGGCGATCCTATGGCTTTTTGATGGGGCTTACCGCTGGTGTGATGATTTGCCTGTCTTTCCTCGAGCTGGTGCCAAAAGCTCTCGAGCAATCTGGCTGGGTCACTGCCACGATTGGCTTTGCTCTGGGTGCGGTTTTTATGTTTGTGCTCGACCACCTCATTCCGCATATCCGTTTTGGCGAGAAAGAAATACGCGAGCAATTTGATATTGAAGTCAATGGAAACATCACTGGGGGTGGATTGGCACCTGGTGACCATACCTGTTGTGACAGCAAAGGGCTTGGTAAAGATTGCAAGTGTCATCAACAAGGCAAGCAAAAATCCAAAAAGCGCAGTTTCTTTGCTTTGCGAAGTAAAGATGAAAGCAAAGGCGTGGACCGCAAATTGGTTAACACGGGCTTGCTGATGGCGATTGGTATCGCGCTGCACAACTTACCGGAAGGCATTGCGGTTGGTGCAGGTTACTTGCACAACCCGCAGTTCGGTCTGTTCGTGGCGATTGCGATTTTGCTGCACAATATCCCCGAAGGCATTGCCACCGCTCTGCCGCTTTGTAAAGGCGGTATTTGTCGGCGTGATGCGGTTATGGTTTCATTCCTTTCTGGTCTGGTGGAACCTTTAGGCGCCTTGGCAGCCAGCCTGGTTTTGGTGAACTTCAAGACATTGCTGCCGGCTGCGTTGGCTTTTGCCGCAGGTGTGATGGTTTTTATTACCCTGGATGAGCTTATCCCGACCGCCCGAGAGCATGGGCATAACCACTTTACTGCGATTGGAATCATTGTTGGTTCTTTGTTCGTCTTTGTCCTGAGCGGCATTTTTGGCGTTTAGGACTTTTTTCTCCATAATGAAAAAGGCATGCAAACGCATGCCTTTTTAGTTTACCTTTGGATAAGCTAACTGAGTTTTGCCAAGCCGAGTTCCAAACGCTTTAGGCTTTCTTCTTTGCCCAAGAGGGCGGCGAGTTCGGTTGCACCACCAGGGCTGGCGGGTGCGCCACTCAAGGCGGTGCGAATAGGCCACATGGTGGTGCCAACTTTAAAGCCACTGTCTTTGGCATAGGCTTTGAGCGTTTCAAAAAGGGCGGCGTTGCTAAAGTCTTCCTGGTTTTTCAGGAGCGGGATAACTGCTTCGAGCACAGCTTTAGAGCTTTCAAGGCTGGATTTTGACTTTTGGTTCTCGAAAAGATCAGCCTCATATTCGGGTAATGTTTCAAGGAAAGAAAGCATCTCAGGGATGTCGCCCAGACAATCTGTGCGGATTTGAATCAAGCGGCTGAGTTCCTGGAGGTCAAAGCGGTGCAGGCTCTCTGGGTACCAAGGCATGGCGAGTTCGTGGAAGGCTTCGGGGCTTAAGGCGCGGATGTGTTCACCATTGATCCAGCGCAATTTGTCCATCGAGAAGGCCGCACTGGACTTGTTGATGCGGTCCATATCGAAGACTTCAATCAGCTCTTGCAGAGAGAAAAGTTCTCGCTCATCACCCGGGTTCCAGCCCAAAAGACAGACGTAGTTGACAATCGCTTCGGGCATATAGCCCGTGTGCACGAGGTCCTCAAAGGTTGGGTCGCCGGCACGTTTGCTCAGCTTTTTGCCGTCTTCTTTGATGATGTGTGGCAGGTGGATGTACTCAGGGTAATCCCAGCCAAACGCTTTGTAAAGCAAGTTGTACTTAGGGGTGGAGCTGAGGTATTCCTGGCCACGGATGACGTGGGTGATTTCCATCAAGTGGTCATCGACGACGTTGGCAAAATTGTAGGTTGGGAAGCCGTCCGATTTGAGCAGCACCTGGTCATCAAGTTGTTTGTGATCAATGGTGATATCACCGTAAACATGGTCAAAAAAGTGACTTCCGCCTTCCAGGGGGATGCGTTGGCGCACGACAGGTTGTAGCCCTTGGTCGAAACGCGCCTGAATGTCTTCAGGTCTCAGGTCGCGGCAAGGGTCCCTGTGACCTTCAACGCGTTCATCACCCGGTTCGGGTTTGTCTTCTTTTTGGCAGAAGCAATAGTAGGCATCACCCTGCTCGATGAGTTGTTTGGCGTATTGCCCGTAGAGGGGCTTGCGTTGGCTTTGTACATAGGGACCATGGCCACCGTCTTTGTCGGGACCTTCGTCATAGGTAATGCCGGCGAGGGCCAGTCCGTTATAGATAGCTTGGACGGCTTCGGGCACGTTGCGTTTTTGGTCGGTGTCCTCGATGCGCAGGATAAAAGCACCATGCGCCTTTTTAGCGATGAGGTAGGCATAAAGCGCGGTGCGCAGGTTGCCAATGTGCATATAGCCGGTGGGGCTTGGGGCAAAACGTGTTCTAAACATAGTCACTTCCTATGGTTTGTTTCTTG
>CAZUZM010000082.1:0-7363 GCA_964624615.1 uncultured Anaerolineaceae bacterium | reverse complement strand
GACTCTCTTAGCCATCAAGGGTAATGCTGTCTTTGATGCTGTTAAAAAGGGCAGGTCCGATGCCTTTTACTTTTTGGATGTCTTCGATATTTAGAAAAAGACCGTTTTTTTCGCGGTACGCAATAATGGCCTGCGCCTTGGATGCGCCAATACCTGGTAGTAGGCAAAGGGTTTCAAAGTCAGCTGTATTGATGTTAATCAGCTTGTTATCTTCATAGCTGATGCTATATGGATTGCGACTAGGCGCCTCTATGGTGACTGAGGCTTCATTGGTTAATGGGATATGCAGGCGATCGCCATCTTGTAAAAGCGCTGAAAGATTGAGTAAATTCTCGTTGTAACCCTCGTGTAAGCCTCCGGCAGCTTGAATAGCATCCGCCAGACAAGCTCCTATGGGAAGCTTCACCAAGCCTGGCTGCTGGACAGCGCCGGTGATGTGGACACGGATTTCAGCGAGGGTGCTGGTGGCTAAAGGCGTCAAATCAGGTGTTTTGGTGACCAGAACAACTGGGGTGCCACGGTTTGGCAAAAGCAAGAGCAAAAGGAGCCCAGCCAGTAACAAACCCATCAAGAGCCCCAGGCCGATGTGCTGCCAGGTTTTCAAGCTAGAGGTCCTCTTTGGCAGGGTTTAGAGTCGCGCGTTCCTCCTCAAGTTCCAGCAGTCGTTGGAATGCGGCTATTGAAACTTCTAACATCTCTTCGGAGGGTTCACGCGTGGTGAGTCGTTGCAAGGCTAAATTCGGTTTAATGAGCCAACGCAGAAATGCAGAGCGGTCCATGTACGTAGCGACAAAACGGATGTATTCATAGGCAATGCCGGCAACAATGGGTAACATCAACAGCCGCGAAATCAAACGCCAATAAATGGGCATGGGACCCAATAAAGAGTAGAGTAGAATGCTGATTACAGCGAGGGTGAGCAAGAAAGATGTGCCACAACGAGGGTGTTGCAGGCTTTGCCTGGAGACTTCTTGTGGGCTGAGCGGGACACCGGCTTCGAAGGCATTGATGGTCTTATGCTCGGCACCATGGTAGCAGTAAACCCTTTGGATATCTTCCATTTTGCCGACGAGTGCCATGTAGCTAAGGAGCAGGATGATGCGAATGACACCCTCAATGACATTGCTCCACCAGGCACCCAGGTGCCAAAGTTTGTCTAGCCAACCGGCGATGAGCGCAGGTAACAAGAAAAATACCGCAATGCCAATCACTAAGGCGAATACGGTCGCCAGCGCCATGCCCTTTTTGTCGATTTGTTCATCTTCATTGCCTGCCATGTTGGATGAGCGTGCGAGTAGCCGAGTGCCTAAACCCAAGGAGTCCCATAGGCTGATGATGCCGCGTAAGAAAGGCACACGCATCCAAGTTGAGCTATACAGAGCAGGCAAGGCTTCTTCGTGAATTTGGATGTCACCATTGGGATCACGCACGGCCATCGCTAAAAAGCGTTTACCACGCATCATCACGCCTTCTATAACGGCTTGCCCGCCATAGGCGGGCATTTTCAGTTCAGTCGTTTGTTTTTGGCTCACTCAGCGAAACTCAGGAAGAAACGGATGAGGGCTTGAACGCCTTTAGTCCAAGTGGGGATGTGTTGACGCTCGTTGGGTGAGTGAATGGCATCATCAGGTAAACCAAAGCCGGTGAGGATGGATTTGACGCCTAAAATCTGCTGCATATTGGTCGCCACAGGGATGGAACCTCCTTCACGTTTAAGTGAAACAGGCTTGCCCCAGGTTTGGGTGAGGGCGTCAGCCAGGTTCTTTGAGCCAGGCGCGTCATCGGACAAGTAGGCGGGACCAAGGGAATGTTTAAAGATTTGGGCTTTAACCGTGTTGGGTACCAGGCTGGCAATATAGCTTTGGATAAGCTTATAGATTTCTTCAGGTTCCTGGTCAGGCACGAGGCGGCAGGAAATCTTGGCTTTTGCATAGGCTGGGATGATGGTCTTGGCACCTTCCTCGATATAGCCTGAATAAAGTCCGTTGACATCCAAAGTTGGACGGGAGCCTTGGCGTTCGAGCATGGTGAAGCCTTCTTCGCCGTATAGTCTTGGCACGCCGGTTAGCTGGATGTAGGTTTCTTCGGGTACACCAGCTGAGGCAATCATTTCTCGTTCTTCTTGGCTTAGTTTGCGCACTTTGTCATAAAAACCAGGGATAGCGACTGTGCCGTCTGGATTATGGAGCTTGGAAATGATGTCCGCCAAGACATTGGCAGGGTTAGCAATATTGCCACCAAACAAGCCGCTGTGTAAATCCATTCTGGGACCATCAATGCGCAGTTCAAAGTAAACCATACCGCGTAAACCATACACGATGGTGGGTTGGTTGGCGGAAATCATGCCGGCATCGGGGTTAAGAATCATGTCGCAAGCCAATAATTCAGTGTTGTTGGCGAGGAATTCTTCCAGGGAGGGTGAACCGATTTCTTCTTCACCTTCGATGATGAATTTGATGTTAAGGGGTAGTTCGCTTGTTTTGAGCACACTCTCGAGCGCAAAGATTGAAGCCATAACCTGACCCTTCATGTCTGAAGCACCTCGTGCGTACACATAGTCTTCAACCTGGGTTGGTTCAAAAGGTGCGGTGCGCCATTCGTGTAAGGGATCAGGTGGTTGCACATCATAGTGCCCATAAACCAGTAGTGTTTTTGCATTCGGCAAAGCCGAGCGTTTTTCTGCGAAAAGGATGGGGTGCACGTTGGTGGGGAAGATTTCAACCCGGTCCATGCCGAGCTTTTTGAAGTAATCGGCCAAAAATTCGGCGGTGCGCACCATATCAGGTTTGTGGGCAGCTTCAGTTGAAACCGAAGGAATGCGCAAAATATCAAAATACTTGCTCATCAGTTCTGTTTGGTGTTCGATAAAATAGTTAATTGCTATGGGGTCTTTGTCCATACATACCTCTTTTTCTTGTACTTAGTTAACAGTTATTATATGCCAAACCGAGGTTTAACGTGATAGGATTAAAATAAGAAAGTTTTACACATAAAAGCAGACCTTTGCGTAGACTTACTCGTTTTTGGGGATTGCGCATAGTCATAATGAAGGGAAGAAAATGAACAAAGAAAATCATCGACAATTAATCATCATCGGTTCGGGACCTGCTGGCTTTTCTGCAGCGATTTATGCTGCCCGGGCTAATTTGAACCCACTACTCATTTCAGGTATGAAGCTGCATGGGCAGCCATCAAAAACCTCGACCATCGAAAACTACCCGGGTTTTCCCAAGGGCATCGAAGGTCCAGAGCTAGGACAGCTTTTTGAAGAACAAGCCCGTGAATTTGGCACAGAAGTCGTTTATGACGCGGTGAGTAATATCGATTTGAGTCAAAAACCTTTTAAGGTTTCAGCTTATGGCGCGGAATATACCGCCGATGTTCTGATTTTGACTATGGGTACGGAATACAACAAATTGGGTGTGCCGGGTGAAGACCTCTTCCAGGGCAGAGGTATTTCCAATTGTGCAACGTGTGATGGCTATTTCTATCGTGGAAAGAATGTGCATGTTGTTGGTGGTGGTGACGCCGCGGTTGAAGAAGCCATTTTCTTGACCCGTTTTGCCGATAGTGTGACGATTATTCACCGCCGTGACCAGCTACGTGCCGATGCCATCCTGGCAGAACGTGCGAAGAAAAACCCAAAAATAAAGTTTATCTGGGATTCAGTTATTAAAGAAATCAAAGGTGAAAATGGTGTCGAGGAACTGGTTTTGCAAAACGTGAAGACTGAAGAAATCTCGACTGTTGCCAGTGATGGTTTGTTTATCTATATCGGTCAGACACCCATAACCTCTATTTTGGGCGACCAGGTAGCGGTGGATGAATTAGGTTACATCATTGTGGATAAGAAAATGCAGACAAGTGTACCCCAGGTTTATGCCGCGGGCGATGTTGCTGACCCCTTGTATCGACAAGTTGTAACCGCGGCAGGCATGGGTGCCGCCGCGGCTATTTCTGCAACACATTGCATTGAAGCTTTTATGTGCGATATGGCTAAGTAAACGCCATTTTTGCGCTGATGGATGCCCTATGGCTGAGCAGCGCTGCCACTCCAAATAAATACTCTTGGATCGCTTTGAACACCGGCCTCTTCGTAAATCGGATTGGCCGGATCGTTATTAATACGCCTGGCGACCGAAACTGACCATTGGATGATGTGAGGTGTTGTTTCACTCGGTCTAAAGGTTGCTGGCAGGATGAATTTAGTGTCGGTGACATACTCGACCAAGCTACGTTCGTCAGTTGAGGTTAGGTCTTTGACGTAGACACGGTAGAGTTCATCAGGGTAAAGGTCCGCGACTGAAGCCCATTGCAAGGTTACGCCTTCTTCACCAGGTGGGAAATAAGCACCGGAGCGTGGCAAAAGCAGGTTTGGACCGGGATAGGGTGGCACTGGGGTAGCGGTTGGCGTGGGACCAGGGGTAGGCAGCCGGTAGCACAGTGGCACTTCAAGAGTCTGTCCGACTTGCACGATGTCATTGCTCATGCCGTTGTGATCCATGATGTCTTTCATGGTGACGGAATAGTTTGCGGCGATTGAGCCAAGCGTGTCTGATGCACCAACGGTAATGGGCATCACATTGGTACAGCGTTCATCTTCAGGCAATTCTTCTGGTGTCGCGGAGGGTACAGGCGATGGTGTAAAGGTGGGTAGAGGAACCATGAGTACTTGTCCTTCTGAAACAGTACAGTTTTGGTCCAGTTTGTTTTCCTGGATAATGGCTTGGACGGATGTGTTATACAGTAAAGCCACGTGCAAACATTGCTGATCTTTCGCTACGGTGTGCGAAACGGGTGGCAACGGCGTCCAGGTTGGTTCTGGTGTGCTGGTTAGGGTGGGTGTAGAAGTCAACGTCGTAGTTGGGCTGGGTGTCTTTGAACCTTCTACTTCCGCGGTTTCCTTTGCCGCAGAACCCATTTTTGAGGTGACCAAAAGGGCGACGATTGCGCCGATTAATGCCAGGAACACCAAGGCAAGAATGATCATGCCAGGAAGCTTTAGGGTGATTTCAGGCAGGCCGGTTGAGTCCAGATTTCTGGATTTCGAGGTAGGGGTCACACTGCTAAACTGTGCGCCACATACCAAACAACGCGTGGCATGGTCACTTAGACGTGTGCCACAAACCGGACAAATAGTACTTTTATTACTTGATGGTTCATCAATGTTTGTTTTCTTCATAATATCTTCCAAATACAATTATTGGCTTACTATTGCGTTTCGAAACGAGTAGAATAACCTTATGACGGCTATTTACATTCACGTTCCCTTTTGCAAGCGACGTTGTAGTTACTGTGATTTTATCACGTATGCTCATTTACAAGACTTGATGCCTGCCTATGTGCAAAGCTTGGTGAAAGAGATTGAAGCTTCTTGGTTCGAAGTTAAGCCGGTTGAGACCCTCTATTTTGGCGGTGGTACACCATCTTTACTCTCTGTGGACCAGCTACGTGCTGTGATGGATGCTGTTCGGATGCGTTTTGGACTTGCGGATAGCGCAGAAATAACCCTTGAAGCCAATCCTGGGACGGTGGATGGCGATTATTTTTCGCATGTGCGCAACATGGGTGTCAACCGTTTGAGTATGGGTGTGCAGTCTTTTAATGATCAGGATTTACAGGTTTTAGGTCGGATTCATAATAGCTGGCAGGCATTGGAAAGCTATCAAGCGGCACGACAGGCAGGTTTTGAAAATATCAGCTTGGATTTCATTTTTGGATTGCCTGGGCAGGATATGGCTGGCTGGCAAGAGAACTTAAAGAAGATAGCTTGGTTGAAACCGGAACATCTTTCGATTTATTCGCTGATTTTAGAGCCGGGCACCTTGCTGAATAGATGGGTGGAAAAAGGGCTGGTCGACATGCCGGATGAAGATTTGGTTGCGGACATGTTCGAGGAAACGCTTTCGTTTCTTGACCAGTTGGGCTATCGGCACTATGAGATTTCAAGCTGGGCATTGGGTGAAAAGAACGAAAGTCGACATAATAAGGTCTATTGGAAGGCACAAAATTACCTTGGATTTGGTGCTGGGGCTGTTGGCAACGTGGGTGGTTTGCGTTGGCGAAACACTGAAAATGTGAGGGAATACCTTTTAAAATTAAGAGAAGCTGCGCGTAGGCATGATGACGCGGAGGTGGTTCTTAATAAGCAATCCACAAATGCAATGACAGCTGGTTTACTTAATACTTTTACAGCGATGATAGAAACGGAAAAACTCAGCATTCGTGAACAAATGCAAGAAATGATGATGCTTGGCTTGCGCATGACCCATGAGGGTGTGTCTGCACAAGCATTTTTAGAACGGTTTGGGCAAGATTGCACGAAGGTGTTTCGAGAAGAGATTCAAGATTTGCTTAATAAGCAGTTGGTTTCATGGACGACCTTTGATGATGGCCTACACTTGGTTTTGACTAAACGGGGAATCTTTCTGGGTAATCGCGTTTTTCAAGCTTTTATTTAAGGTTTAGCACATATAAAGTAAATACTTAAGTGCAAAAAACGAGTTATTTTTTGATGTGAATTGATGTGCCGAACCCATTGGTCGTCCAAACATCCGGTTGCGCAAGAGGTGTACACCAACGGTAGATCCATTTGGCTTCATCGGGCCACATGTTTACACAGCCGCCGCTCATAGGTGCGCCATAGTTCATGTGCCAGTAGGAACCGTGAATAGCTAAGCCAATTTTGGTTTCATAAAAACTTGTCCAGGGAACACCCATAAAAATTCTTTCGCGTGGGTCTTTGGTGAGGACGGCATTACCCATGTGTTTTGAGGGCATCTTGATGCGGATGGCATAACGACCTTCTTCGGTTAGCGATCCGGTTGAGACCTTGGTTTCAAAGACCAATTCACCTGCTTCAAAAGCTTTTAAGATTTGTCGGGAACTGGATACTTCAATATGCTTTTCGTTTGAAGGCACTTCGGGGCTGATTGGGGCAAATTCTTCATCCGGTATAAGGCGTAAATGCTCTGGGCGAACCGCTGTTTCGGTTTTACCCAGTTCATCATGCACTTTGTACCAAGGAGATCCATCAGGACCTTCAAAAACATCGACAACCCAATGGGTAGATTTGTAATAGAAAAGCCAAAGTGGTTTCCAGCCGACGTTTTTCTCAAAAAACATCGAGCGTGTGTAGGGAACGGTTACTTCGGCAAGTTGACCGGTGGCATATTTAGGTTTGCTTAGATCGTTGTATTGATACTTTACTTCGTAAAGGTCGCCACTAAAAACATAACCGCCCCAGCATTTGTACCATATCGGGTTGAAAACCGGACCATCCGGGCTTTCGATTTCTTCGTAAACGGTGATGATTTCGTTATATTGCCATTGGTACATGATGACGCTTTTGTCATTGGGTTCT
>CAZUZM010000081.1:0-7483 GCA_964624615.1 uncultured Anaerolineaceae bacterium | reverse complement strand
GCTACTACGACGAAGCTGTGCGCATCGTTGAAGAAGAAATGGACCGCTTCGCTGATATTACTGGTCGCCAGTATCACATCATGGAATACTACGGTTCCGAAAAGGCTGACCGCGTTGTGGTCATCATGGGCTCCGGCGCCGAAACTGCCGCAGACGTTGCCAACTACCTCAACAGCAAAAACGAAACCGTTGGCGTCATCGTTGTACGCTTGTATCGTCCATTCTCTGTGGAACACTTCCTCAATCTGTTACCCGCCACCGTCAAGAAAATCGCAGTCCTCGACCGCACCAAAGAACCCGGTGCCATTGGCGAACCTCTCTTCCAAGACGTGGTCAACGCCCTCAATGAAGGCATGGATAAGGGCCGTTTAGCTTGTGGTTCAATGCCTAAGGTTATCGGCGGTCGCTATGGCTTGTCCTCCAAGGACTTCACTCCTGCCATGGTCAAGGGTATCTTTGATGAACTCGCCAAAGACGAACCCAAGTCCCGCTTCACCGTGGGTATCATCGACGATGTCACCAACCTGAGCATCGACTACGATCCCAGCTTCGAAACCCTCAGCGACAAAGTCATCCAGGCGCTCTTCTTCGGTTTGGGTTCAGACGGTACCGTGGGTGCCAACAAGAACTCCATCAAAATTATTGGTGACGAAACCGACAACTACGCCCAGGGTTACTTTGAATATGACTCCAAGAAATCCGGTGGTGTGACCGTTTCTCACCTCCGCTTCGGCCCCGAACCCATCAAGGCGCCTTACTTCATTTCTGAAGGTCAGGCAAACTTTGTGGCATGCCACCAGGTCAGCTTTGTGGACCGCTATGACATGCTCAAGTACTCCCGCCCCGGTTCTGTCTTCTTGATGAACACCTTAGAAGGTCCTGAAACCGTCTGGGATACCCTGCCCCGCGACATGCAAAAGATGATGATTGATAAGGACATTCAATTCTTCGTCATCGACGCCTACAAGGTTGCCGGTGAAACTGGCATGGGTAGCCGCATCAATACCATCATGCAGACCTGTTTCTTTGCCATCAGTGGCGTTCTGCCCCGCGAAGAAGCCATCGCCCATATTAAGAGCGCGATTGAAAAGACTTATAGCAGCAAGGGCGAAAGCGTTGTTCGCAAGAACTTCGAAGCCGTCGACCAATCCCTGGCTAACCTCCACAAGGTGGACTATCCCAAGGAAATCACCAGCCAAATCACCCGCCGCCCTGGCGTTCCTGAAAACGCCCCCGTTTTCGTCAAGGAAGTTTTGGGCATGATGATTGACCGCGAAGGCGACTCCATCCCTGTGAGCATGATGCCCGAAGACGGCACCTATCCTTCAGCCACCACCAAGTGGGAAAAACGCGACGTCGCGCTTGAAATCCCCGTTTGGAACCCTGACCTTTGTATCCAGTGTGGCAAATGTTCCTTTGTGTGCCCCCACGCGGCTATCCGCACCAAGGTCTACAAGGAAGAGCTGCTCGCTGACGCCCCTGAAACCTTCAAGAGCAAGCCCTCCAACTTCCGCGAATGGAAAGACGGCTATGTCTGGACCGTTCAGGTTGCCCCTCAGGACTGTATCGGTTGTGGTCTCTGCGTTGAAAACTGCCCCGGCCGTGATCGCCAGAACCCCGAAAATAAAGCCATCCTCATGGGCGACAAGATGCCCATCCGCGACCAGGAAATGAAAAACTGGGACTTCTTCCTCAACCTGCCCTTGATTCCACGTGAAGAAATCAGCACCAACACTGTCAAAAACAGCCAATTGCTCGAGCCTTTGTTTGAGTTCTCCGGCGCTTGCGGTGGTTGTGGTGAAACGCCTTACCTCAAGCTGGCGACCCAACTCTTTGGCGATCGCATGATTGTTGCCAACGCCACCGGTTGTTCCTCCATTTATGGCGGCAACCAACCCACCACGCCTTGGGCTACTAACCTCGACGGTTTTGGTCCTGCCTGGTCCAACTCCTTGTTCGAAGACAACGCTGAGTTTGGTTTGGGTATGCGCTTGACCGTTGACAAGTTCAAAGAATTCGCTGGCGAAATCCTTGCCCGCCACACTGACAAATTCGGTGCTGAGCTAGTGAACGCTATCCTCGAAGCTGACCAAAGCGACGAAGCCGGGTTAGCCGCCCAACGCAAACGCATCAAGCAATTGAAAGCAATGCTCAAAGACGTAACCGAAGGTGAACTCCGCACGCTGCACAACCTTGCTGACTACTTGGTCAAGAAGAGTGTTTGGATCATTGGTGGTGACGGCTGGGCTTATGACATCGGTTACGGCGGTTTGGACCACGTCCTCGCTTCCGGCAAGAACGTCAACGTGTTGGTAATGGACACCGAAGTTTACTCCAACACCGGTGGCCAAAGCTCCAAGGCGACCCCAACTGGCGCTGTTGCCAAGTTTGCCGCTGACGGTAAAGCCCTGCCTAAGAAAGACCTCGGCATGATTGCCATGACCTACGGCAACATCTATGTCGCCAAGGTTGCCATCGGCGCTTCTGACGCCCAGGTTCTCAAAGCCTTCAACGAAGCCGATTCTTATGACGGTCCTTCCTTGATCATTGCTTACTCGCACTGTATCAACCACGGTATCGACATGAAGAAGGGTCTCATCCAGCAGAAACTGGCTGTGCAGTCCGGCGTTTGGAACACCTACCGCTATGACCCACGCTTGATTGACCAAGGCATCAACCCCTTGCAGCTCGACTCCAAAGAGCCCAGCATCCCAGTGTCTGAGTATGCTTACAACGAAACCCGTTACCGCATGCTGCTCAACCAGGATGAGGAACGCGCTGAAATGCTCATGCAAATGGCGCAACGAGATGCCCAACGTCGCTGGTTCATGTACTCCCAGATGGCAGCGATGGACTATTCCGCGATGAAAAAAGACTAAGCTCTGAAAATTTCACCGCACTAAGGTAAAATAACGATGGCGTAAAATTTACGCCATCGTTTTCTTTTAAGTTTTAAGCAGCGCGAAAATCTGGAAAAAGTCATTGAAAAGTCGGGTTCAAAATAGAATTGGGTGTTTATGTCAGTTGTTGATGAAATCAAATCACGGATAGATATTGTTGACCTTGTGGGTCAAACCGTTAAGTTGCGCCGAACCGGCAAAAACTATATCGGTTTTTGCCCTTTCCATTCCAACACACGCACACCTGCTTTTGTCGTTTTCCCCGAAACCCAATCCTGGCGTTGTTTTGGCCAATGCGCTGAAGGCGGTGACCTTTTTGGCTATGTTATGAAACGGGATGGGCTGGATTTTAATGAAGCACTCAAAGTCCTGGCAGAAAAAGCTGGCGTGGTGCTCACCCAGCGCACCGAACGCAGCAAGAGTGAGGAAGAAAAACAAAAACGCCTCTCTGCCATCCTTGAAGAAGCCCAACGCTACTATCGTCAACAAATGCTTGAAACCGAAGCCGGAAAAAAAGCATTGGACTACATCAAAGCCCGCAACCTCAATGATGAAACCATCAAAATTTGGGGCTTAGGCTACGCACCGGGTGGCTGGGATACCCTCATAAAGCATTTCGCTAAAACGGATTACAAACTCGTTGAATTGGTTGAGGCTGGCCTTCTGACAGAGCGCGAAGATGGCGGTCATTACGACCGTTTTCGAAACCGGCTGATGTTCCCAATTCGCGATGCGGCTGGCAGGCTCACCGGCTTTGGTGCCCGGGCACTTCATGCCGATGACATACCAAAATACCTCAACTCTCCAAAAACCGAACTTTTTGACAAAGGTCATCTGCTTTATGGCATGGACCTGGCGCGTGTGGATATGCGCGCCCGCGAACAAGCCGTCATCGTAGAAGGCTACATGGACGTGATTGCCCTACATCAAGCCGGTTACAAGAATGTGGTGGCATCCATGGGTACTGCCCTCACCGAAGAGCAATTTAACATGCTCAAGCGCACGACGCGCAACATTGTGCTGGCGTTGGATGCTGACCAGGCAGGTCAAAATGCGACCTTGCGCGGACTTGAAACCGCTAGACGAACGATGGACGAAGACCTTGAAGTATCTTTCGATTCGCACGGTCTGATGCGTTATGAGCGTTTTCTCAAAGCGGATATTCGGGTGACCACCCTACCTGAAGGCATGGACCCTGATGAAATTGTCAATGAGAATCCCGAACAGTGGCAAACAATTATCGCCAACGCCAAACCAATCGTCAGCCATGTGATGCAAACACTCGCCGAAGGCAAGGATTTGAACGACGCCAAGGTGAAACGCGAACTCGCCACCCAAGTGATGCCCCTCATAGAAGACATTGCCAACCCAGTTGAACGCGAAGGCTATAGGCAAGAATTAGCCCGCATGCTGCGCATTGACGTGCGTGCCTTACAAAGCACTTCACCTGTTTCAGGACGTCCCAAACCAGGTCGTCGGGTTAGCCCTGTCGAATCAACTGAAAAACCCACCAGTCCAAACTTACCCAACATCAGCCGTCGTAATCGTCTTTTTGAGAAACATTGCATCGGTTTTTTACTCCAAGAGCCGGAAAAACTCTACCAATTCAATCGACAACTAGGCTTATTGCAATTACCCAGCCTTTCTGCTGAAGATTTTCTGGAATCCGATAGCAAAATCGCATTGGAAATCATCCAAAAAAGCCTGGAACAAGACGCTGAACCCGCTTTGGACTTCCTCAGGCTTCACCTTCCGGACTATTTTGACTTTGAAGAAGAGCCAACCGATGATACTTCGGAAGAAGATAACCGGAATAAACCCGGCAAAAATAAAACGTTTTTGGAACAATTCAAGACCATACTGCGCATGCGCAAGAACCTAATGGAAAATCGCCTGCAAGACATTCAGTTCTTACAAGCTGACGAAGAAACACGACAATACAGTAAAGAAGAGGCCGACTTTTTGTACTTCGAAATCCTGGTTCAAAGACGGGTCCTTGACAAAGCGTTGGCGTCTCCCTTTTTACCGGAAGAGCAGATTATGCGGGATCAAATTGAAAAAGATAAAAAAGAAAAAAAAGGTGCAATGTAAAAAAGATGGACGATAATGACTTTGATTTCCAAGAAGAAGAACTCAAAGAGGGCACCCCGCAAAACGATGAAAATTATAGCGCAGATAACCTGGACGACCCAGTAAAGCTTTATCTCAGAGAAATTACTGGCTTGCCCTTATTGAGTAACGAAGAGGAATTTCGGCTAGCACTGGCTGTTCAAGCTAACGAGTTGGCAAAAACATACGCTGATCCCCATGAAGGAATGTCTTTGGCAGCCATCCTTTCAGACCTTCAAAACAGCTTAAAAGCGCTCCTTGCTGATACAAAAAGGCTAGCTTACACCCCGCCCTCAATTTTAGCCATTCTCAAAGAAGCCCGAGATTTTCAGGACGAGCGCTTGCCGCTGACAGGTTCTTACACCCGCACCTATCTCGAGAGCCCACGTTGGGGTAATGACCGCTTGTGGGAAGTCTTTGCAATGGATGTGCTCCGCTTCTTTCAAGACGCTTACCTATTGGGTTCAAGAAACCTGGACAGTTTGATTATCGAGCTTGAAAAAGAACAAAACCAAGATCATTTCGAGCAAATTCTCAAGCGTTCACAACTAAATCCAAACCTCATTGATACCCGAGCTAAAGTCAGTGATAACGCCAAACATGCCAGCGATTTGTTGGTGGAGTACAACTTGCGCCTGGTGGTTAGCATTGCCAAGCATTATTCCAACCCCGGCGTTTCACTATTGGACCTCATTCAAGAGGGAAACATAGGTTTGATGCGCGCCATCAGCAAATTTGACCCCGCCAAAGGATTCCGCTTTAGCACCTATGCCACCTGGTGGATACGCCAGTCTGTCTCGCGTTACATCGCCGAACACGCCCGCACCATCCGCATCCCTATTCATGTTGCCGAGGCCATCAGCCGTTTGGTGAGAATCCAGCGCGACCTTTCACAGCGCTTTGGGCGTGAGCCTAGCTTTGCGGAAATTGCCGCCCTTTCCAGCTATATGGACGAAGATGACCAAAAAGCAATTGAGGCTATCGCATTCGACCGTGACCGCGCAGCTGCAGACTTGGTTTATCGTTGGGATGAAGCTACCCGAAAAGTGGAAGATGTGCTCAAAAACCGTGAAACACCGCTATCTTTGGAAAGTCCGGTAGGAGATACCGATGACAGCATTTTGGCAGACTATATTCCTGATTCGGAAAGCGATCAACCCATAGAAGAGCTAATGAAAAGGAATTTAAAAGACTCCATCGAAGCTTCCCTGGCTACACTCAACGACCGTGAGCGTGAGGTCCTAAAATTGCGATTTGGCTTGGTGGACAATATCAACCACTCCTTGGAAGATATTGCCAGCATGTTTGGTGTGACCCGCGAGCGCATTCGTCAAATCGAAGCGACTGGGCTTAGAAAGCTGCGCACACCGAGTAGCAGTAACACCTTACGCGACTTCGTGGAGGAATAGATTTCATTATCGGAAAGCAAAGTGAAAACCCCATTATTAACTTTCTATAGCAATGCCAACAATTTTTTGGCAGTTGTTGAGCCGACCTTGGCGCAAGAGGAAACACGCCACCGACTCATTCTGGGTATTGCTATCGCGCTCAAGAAAAACCCTGCTGCCTTCGGTGACACACTGCCTCTCTTGTGTGCCCATTTGGATTCCAGAGAACAGCCCATCTTTATCGCGGTTATGACCCCGCCCTTTCCAATCCTGGTTTGGTTTGAGAAATCTCTGGATGATGAGATTTTACACTTGCTGGCAAAAGAGATTCTCGACGCGGGATGGGACGTACCAGGTGTGAATGGGATTGCCGAGTGCAGCGAGCGTTTTGCGCCAGTCCTCGGAAAGTTGACAAATCATGATGTTGTAAAAGAAATGCGTTCACGGTCTTATGAGCTGACCCAAGTCCGTTTTCCTGATTCTTTACCAATAGGACATTGGCAATGGGCAGACGCAAGCCAGGCAGAAAGCATTTTGAAGCTTCTTCAGGGCATGCAAACAGACCTCCAACCCATTGTGACCTCGAACTACACCCTGGAACATGCGCTATCCTTCATTGAGGCAAAAAGAGTATCAGTTTGGGTTGTAGATGGCGAACCAGTCAGCATGGCCATGTCAAACCGACCACAACTGACCAGCATTGGCATTAGCGCTGTATACACCCCACCAGAGCATCGCAAAAAAAGCTATGCCGGAGCAAACGTTGCCTTCTTATCGCAAGCCTTGCTCGACCATGGATATGAGCGTGTAAACCTCTTCACCGACCTCGCCAACCCAACCAGCAACAAAATTTACATGGCAATAGGTTATCGCGAAGTTTGCGACTATCAGCAGTTTAAACTTAAGTAAAGAAGCCTGCTTTCGCAGGCTTCTTTTATTACATTTCAAACAATCCGAGGACTAATCCTCATCATGCAGTTCACGTTGGCGTTTCTACCCCCGTTCGCGCCGGTCTCCTGACCGAGCGCATAAAAAAAGCGCATGGATGAAATCCATGCGCTTCTCTTCATCAAAAGCTAAACCTAA
>CAZUZM010000080.1:0-7539 GCA_964624615.1 uncultured Anaerolineaceae bacterium | reverse complement strand
CTGTCCCCTATTCTTTTTTTGAAGAACAGTGTCCAATATGTTTGACACTCCTACATGAGTCAAAACCTTCTGCAGAACCGTCTTAATCCCTGAACATGCATTAAAATATACCTATTACACATGGCTGTATAGCCACTTTTTTCATAAGGAGAAAAATGAAACTCAACGCCCCTACTAACCTTGCTTTTCTGATCGCTGTTATTCTGTTTGTTGTTGGCATCCTCTTCAGCTTCATTGCCAAACTGGCCGCCTTGGTCACATTCCCCATCGGCGCCATTTTGCTCATCGCCGCCTTCGTGGTTTTGGCATTGGGCACCCTGCTCAAAGATTTCTAAAATAAGTTTTTTTTCAAAAAACAGCGCTTACTAGAGCGCTGTTTTTATTTTCAAGATTTCTAGTGCGCTAAAGTCTTTGTAAGTATTGACTCCCACCATTTACCCAAATTCCTGCATCTGGCGCAATGCGCAGCCAACCTTGGTGTTCCTCATAAACATTGACAAGTTCATCGCGAATCAAGTTGCCAGTAACCCGGTGCTCTTTTCCAGGCCCACCGCGCTTATATAATGCGGGCACAATAACACGTGATTGAAACAAAACGGCTTCTTTTGAGGCGCGGTGATCCAAGCGGCGCAATAGGTGGGCTTTGCCCTGACACCAAATGGCATCCCGTGGGTGGAGTTTATACCAACCTTGATGCTCTTCAAAAACAGTTACCACATCGCCCAACCGCAGTTTTCCGATGACGGGTGACGTACTGCTGGGTTCAATGTAAGTATTGAGCGTGCTCACCATACATTGGGCTTGGAACAAGCCTTGTGCAGGTCTTTCATTTCGCAAATCTGGCTTAACCGGCTCAGGGTTTGGGGTTTGACTGACATTGACTGCGCGGCCGAAATAACGTGCCATGACTGATTTATCGCCATTCCAGCGGTTATAGTCCATGTAATAACTGGTTCCGCCAATACTTTTTGCTTTTTCGGCGGTCTGGTGAATGAGGTAAGTGTTCACACCATTGGGCAAGGGTGGAGGGCCTGGGTGTTCAAGTGTGTAATAGGGTGCTCTGTTCGGTTTTTGATAATGTGCCAGCCACCAATCCAACGCCGGCAGTTTGTTAATAATCAGGTATTGGTTCACCCAGGCTGCACGCGAATAAGCTATGGGATAACGCCCCGTGCGTGCTTTGCAGAGTTCAACACATTGTCGTGTAGTTTCGGTCATTTTGTCGCGTTGAGAAATGTCATTGACTTCCAAATCCAGTGCGATGCGGTCATGGTTCCAGTCAGCTTTGCCTTTGAGAATCTCGAAAAGATTATCCATTTGGCTGGTTGCGTCTGTGGCAAAATAAAGCACATGGTAAGCGATGCGCTCGACCTTGATGCGTTTCATTTCCTTCCAGTAGTAGTTGAAGGTGGGGTCAACATAGTTAAAAGACATGCCGGCGCGCGCGGCGATAAAGGTCACCTCTTCTTGATGCCTTTTGACAGCATCAAAATCCATTTTACGCTTTAGGTCATGGCTTGATTGCCATTTGCTGATATCAATTCCAAACGCTCTTGCCATAAATACTCCAAATCGGCTTAAAACCCATAATGCACCTGGTTTGGCAGGTCGGGTTGGTCTACTTTATGGGTTGCAATAGTGGTGCCAAGCGTTTTTGTGCTATCGTGCCCTATGCATCGAAAAAGAGCCTGCATGCAGGCTCTCTTAATAAAAATCTATTGGTTGAGGGTTTGCTTTGTTTTAGCCTTTCACCGAACCAGCCGTCAGACCACCCACAATCTGATCTTGCAAGAACAGGTAAATGATCATAATAGGTAAGGCGGCGATCAAAGCTCCCGCGGCAAAGACACCCCAGTTCTTGGTGTATTGTCCAGCGGTAAAGATTTGCAAACCTACCATAACTGTCTGATTTTCACCGGTTGTCAACAAGGTGCGTGCCAGCAAAAATTCGCCATAGGTGCCGATAAAACTGAGGATGCCAATCACCACCAAAATCGGCCGCAACAAAGGCAATAGCAGGCGGCTAAAAATTTGCCAGTCTGTAGCGCCATCCACCTTAGCGGACTCGTCGATATCCCTTGGAATGGTATCCATATAGCCTTTCATCAGCCAGATGTTCATGCCCATCGCACCACCCAAATAGACCAAAATCAAGCCCCAATGGGTATTCAAGCCCAAAAAACTACCCACGCCAGGCAAATCGCCCATTTGTTTAATGATGGTGTAAAGCGCAACCACCGCTAAAAGGTTCGGGAAGCTTTGTACCAACAAAATGGTTTTGAGCAAGCCTTGACGTCCTCTAAAACGGAAGCGCGAAAAGGCATAAGCGGCGAGGGTAGTGAGTGCCAAGGTCAGCAGGGTTGAAACCACCGAAATGAAGATGGAGTTCTTCATCCAGGTGAAGAAAGGAAAAATAGGGTTGTTGACCAGTTTTGTGAAGTTGACAAACGAAGCATTGGCAGGAATAAGTCTCTGACTAGCGAGGTCATTCACTGGGTTAACTGATGCGGACACAATCCACAAAACTGGGAAAATGCTAAAGGCGACCAGCACAATCGCCAATAGGATCCGTAAAACGGTTCCAATGGTTTCTGTCGTTTTCATGCTCATTGGTTTTCTAGACATTTTCACTGGTCTCCTCCCACATTTTAGTAAAGCGGAATTGGATGAGCGACATAAACGCAATCAGGATGAACAACACCAGCGAAATAGCTGAGGCATAACCATATTGTGCACCTCGGCCACTGGCAAATGCCAGGTTGTAGACATAGCTGATGATGATGTCGGTATATCCTGCCGCAGTGGTTGCCGTTGGGATGGGTGGCCCACCTCCAATAAAGGCGTAAATCAGATTAAAGTTGTTGAAGTTGAAAATAAATGAGGCAATCATCAAAGGACCTACGCTCACCAACAAGAGCGGCAAGGTAATTTTAGTGAAGCGCTGCCAACCGTTAGCCCCATCGATTTGGGCGGCTTCATAGACATCCCCTGGGATGCCTTGCAAGGCACCACTGGTCACCAGCATCCAATAAGGATAGCCCAACCAAGTGTTGACGATGAGCAAGGCCGCGCGTGCCAACCAGGGATTAGTAGTCCATTTAGGTGCGATTCCGATTACATCCGTCAACATTTTATTGATGATGCCCATTTCCGGATTAAACATAGCCCGCCAAATCAAGATGGTAATCAAACTGGGGATGGTGTAGGGGATAATCAAGAGGGTTCTCAAAAGCTTTTTACCTTTGATTTTTGGCCCGCTATAGATAATCGAAATCAACAAACCCACTGAAAAGGTCAGAAACAAGCTGAGAGTTGCGAAGGCAAAGTTCCAGGCAACGATGGTTGCCAGCGGTCCACGCATGCCAGGGCTCTTGATGAACTGTACAAAGTTGGCAAAGCCAACGGGTGCGGTGTAACCTGGTTTGAGCTTCTTGCTCCCTCTGGTCCATGTTCCTTGTATATCCTGATAAACCTCACCCGTTTTTTGGTCGGTAAAGGTATTGTCAGCTGCATTGTAAGCATAAAGCGATAAAAATTGACCAACAGTAAGATCTGGTTTAATAATTATCGGGGCTTCTTTTTCGCCAAACTTATAGGTGGTCAGGTTTTTATCCGTCGAGGCGGCAATCGAACTCAGTTTTTGATAGCCTTCGATGCTTACCGGCGCGCCTTCGGCATCAAGCTCGCCGATTCCTTTTTTGCCTGCCTCGGTCTGGAAAGTTTTCTCAGTTTCAGCACTTTCCATCATACGTGCCATCATCGTTTTCCCAGCGTCATCTTTTAGCCACAAGAGGTAATCGTTGCTGGGTGATTTATAGGCAACCCATTTCACAAAGGTGCGACTATCTTCAGGTAAAAAGGTTTCTTGTGATATCTGCTCAATAGCTTGTTCTTTGGTTAGCAGGTGGCCATCACCATAGTTGGTAAAGCCGTTGTATATGGTGTAGATAATCGGGAAAATCGAAAACAAAAGCCAGGCAGCCAAGCCAATCGCCATCCATTTGTACATATGTGCCTTGGGCACAAAAAAGGCGAAGCTGATAATGGCGATGATCAACAAGAAAACAATGCCCAGTGGCACATAGCCCATTTGGAAAAGCTTAAACGCAAAAAAGGCCAAAACCAGGTCAAGTGCCAGCACGATGATAACGCCAAACCACTGCCCAAGAAACGAAATCGTCTTGCTAATGAATCTTCCCTTATTTTGATCGGATTGATCCATTCTACGAGCCTCCTTTCGAGGTTTTAGAAAAGGAGACCGGTTTGTACAACCGGTCTCCTAAAGCGTCTGACTATTTGGGAAGAACAATTTCGAGCAAGTGGGTGTTCGGATCCCATTTAAAGGTCACTTCGCCATCAGCGGGGACTGTAAAGGCGATGTTGTCACCACCAGCGACGCCATCAGCACCGTAGTTGGTATCCCAACCACCTTCGAGGGCAACTTTGACTTCATAATCACCAGCGGGGATAGTGAAGGTGCCGGTGAAGATGCCATCATCACCCTTGGTCAGGGCGGTGTCGGCACATCCGGGGTTCCAATCGCAATCGAAACCGGCTGCTTTTTGCCATGAACCGGGGAGGTTCACCATGCCAGCGGTATTGAAGGCGATGGCTGCCACAATGGCATCCTGAGCGAACTTATAGGCTTCTTCGGGGGTCTTTTCACCCGTGAAGACGAAGCCCAAAGCGTTACCCCAGTCACCCCAAACCTTACCCATTTCTGGAATGGCGGGCATGGGTTGGGCGTCCTTACCAGCTTCGCCAATCGCTTTCAGGTCGGCATTATCAACCTTGGCGAGGGCGGGCAAGAAGGCAGGTGCGCGGGGTTCAGCTTCATAGAGGCTCATCATAACTTCTTCCGTCGCGATGAAGTCAGTCAGGAAGGCTTGAGCAAGGGCGATGTTTTTAGACATCTTATTGATTGCGAAGCCTTGCACACCCATGAAGGGAACGCCACCGTCGGGGAAGACGGTAATGCCGTAATTGGTGCCGGCGTTCTTCAGGTTGTTGATTTCCCACGGACCGTTCATAAAGAAAGCCACTTCGCCGTTGAGGAACATCGACTTGGCGGTGTTGTTATCCGTGTTATCTGAAAGAACGCCGTCTTTAACCCATTGGAGGGCCATTTCACCGAACTTGATCATGCCTGCGGAACCAACACCGACATCCTTGGGATTGTAGTCGCCATTGGCATCCAAACCGAAGATGTAGCCACCCTGAGAAGTCATCCAGGGGTAGGCGTCATAAGACGTACCTGCCAAGACCATACCATACTTGACCTTTTTGGCTTCGATGAGTTCTTTGGACATGTCATAAACGCCTTGCCAGGTTGTAGGTACTTCGGTGACATAATCTTTGTTGTAGAAGAAGCCCAGGTTCTCGGTTGCGTAGGGCATACCGTAAAGCTTGCCACCAATGGTGAAGGCTTTGAGGGCTTGTTCGCTAAAATCACCCTTTTTTGCGCCGAGGTTCATTTCGGCAACTAAGCCGGATTCGGTCAATTGGGGCAGTTGGTCATGTGCCAGAATGATGATGTCGGGACCTTCGCCAGCAGGAGCAGCCACAAGGAACTGATCGCGGATATTGGCAATGTTTTCGACAACCAGGTCCACATTGTGGGCTTCCTTGAATTTGGCGGCCAGGTCGTTGAGCACGGGGGCGCGTTGTTCGTCAGCCCAAATGCGTAAACTGCCGGCAGATTCAGCTGGAGGCTGATCGACGACAGGGGTTTCGGTGGCAGGTTTTGAACAGGCACCGAGTACCATCGCTGCGATAAGAACGATGGCGATTAGGAAATAGCTTTTTCTCATTTTTCTCTCCTTTTGAGATGCATTATTTGGCTTTAGCCAAAAGATTATTCTTCCTCACTGGGCAAAGCAGGCTTTGCCGGCGCGAGGATGGTTTCAATGGATTGACTGACCTGAAGGTAAAGGTCAAGCTGGTCACTATCGATGAGTGACATTAAGGTATTGATTTGAGCGTCATAGGCGGGCTGCACTTGGTCATAGAGGCTTTTGCCTTTGCCGCTTAAATAGAGTTGGAAGCTGCGACGGTCTTCAGGATGACCCACACGCTTGATGAGCCCATCTTTAACCATGTCCTGAACAATGCGGGAGGTGTTGCTCTTGGTACAGAGCAAGCGTTCACAAAGATCCATATTGGTAATGCCAGGTTTGTTGTTGAGGTGGGTTAGCACAAAGTAGCGGGGAATATTCAAGCCAAAACTGGCCAGGAAAGCTTTTTCATGGTTATCGATGTGGAGGAAGATGGCTTTTAATGAGTCAAAGAGTTGCTTTTTTGCTGGTGTCATCCCAAACTCGCTTGCTGCTTCGAACAAGACGTTCACATATCAACTATTTTAGTCGCAATTGCAACTTTTATCAAGGTTTTGTAAAGTGACCTTGATTATAGCATGGCCAAAGTCATCAGATTACAAAACGGATGCGAATCCACTTATATGTGTTTTTTAAGGAGAGTTATGGCAAATAAAAAAAGTAGAAAAATTAATGAATTTCGTAGTAAAACATTTGTTTTTCAACGTAAAAATTGAAAAATTGGTAAAACATCTCTAAATTTAGGTCATAACATCTTCAATTGTTCGCAGATTCATCTTTTTGTAATCTTCAGACTTTATGTTCAGACCGATTTGTTTTTAGCTGTTTATAGAATTGCTTACGCTCAGTAAGCCCTGCCATTAAGTTTGGCAGTTTATCCAATTTACCCAATTTATTTTGCTAGGAGAAAAAATGAAAAACAAAACTATTCTAATCATCAGCTTACTGATGATAGCCTTCCTTATAGGAACAAGCTACACACCGCAAACCGCATTGGCAAAAAGACAAATGCAAGCCGATGAGGTCCAGGCATCTGAAGATTTGCTACCCTTCACAAAAGAAGAGCCTGTCTTTGATAATGTCCCAGTTGAATCGGATATCGATGCACAAGATAGCCCGATTATGCAGAGGGAAGAAGACTCAAAACTTAATGGCGATAGTCAGCTCCAAACAATTCCTAAATGGGGCTTTATTAGTGCGGTAGGGATTAATTTCGAGCCCCATGAATCCCGAATCACACGCTATAACGGTACAAAAGGCTGCTTGGGAAGTGGCTACGATGGAACGGTCAACAAAACATACTCGATGAACTTAAACATGCCAGATGGTGTGAAAGGCGATGAAATCTTTTTTACTTATTTCAACAATGTCGCAGAACCGGCTAATGGTCCTATTCGCGTGACTTTGTTCAGACGATATTGGAACAGCTTGAACACAGAGGCTATACATAGTTATCGATTAGAACAAACCGGTCAAGGAGAGAAAAATTTTACCTTTTCCATAGACTATATCACTTTTGACACCAATCTCTGGTTTTACTGGATTGAGTTTACGCTTCCTAATGGCACAAATTCACGGGAGTTTTGTGGCTTCCAAATCGCATATAAAAACCATGAAATCTTTCCACTCGGGCTCCCTTTGGTAAGGAATAAATAATCAAAAGAGCAGATGTACATAAAAGAGCGGTATTATAGCCGCTCTTTTT
>CAZUZM010000079.1:0-7896 GCA_964624615.1 uncultured Anaerolineaceae bacterium | reverse complement strand
TGGAAAGAAACTTGCAACCTTCTTTGATAAGCCTCGAGTATTTGCACGCCCCGTATTATCGTTAGGAGAAGTTATGGAAGAACCGATTGTTGTTGCATTAGATGTTGGATCAAGCAAAATTGTCACTTTGGTCGCCCGAATTGAGAACGGAAGCACCATGCGTGTCTTGGGTGTGGGCATTGAACCCAGCCAGGGTATACGCAATGGTAACGTCGTGGATATCAATTCAGCTTCTGACGCCATTGCCCGGTCCATCGAAAAAGCTGAACGCACCTCAGGCTATGAGATCAACAGCGCAATTGTCAGTCTGGCTGGCGCGCAAGTGAGTTCAACCAACAGCAAAGGCATTGTGGGTATCTCTGGCCGAGTTATCGATCAGGAAGATGTCTACCGCGCCTTGGATTCCGCCCAAGCCATCGCCATCCCACACAATCGAGAAATCATTCACGTTATTCAACGCGGTTTTATCATCGACGGACAGGAAGGTATTCGCCAACCCATTGGCATGCATGGCTACCGCCTGGAAGTGGAAACCCATATCATCACGGCTTCTTCTGCAACGATTAGCAACCTGCGCCAGTGCGTTTCTCAGGCTGGCATTGACGTCAGCGATTTTGTACTCAACCCACTCGCCGCGGGTGAAGCCGTACTCACCGAAACCGAACGTAACCTCGGCGTCGCCCTGGTAGACCTCGGTGGTGGCACAACCGACATCGCCATTTACGTCAATGGCGACATTTGGTACGCCAATGTTTTGCAACTTGGCGGTAACCATGTCAGTTCAGATATAGCCCAGGGCTTAAGACTGCCCTTGGATGTTGCCGAAGAAGTCAAGCGCCAACACGGTCATGCCGTTTTGGACGACATCGGCGAAAACGAGACATTCAATATTGTAACTTTTGGCTCTGAACAGAGCACAAAAATTGAACGACGCGAGTTGGTAAATATTATCGAAGCCCGCGTTGAAGAAATCATGATGATGGTCGAGCAAGAGATCAAACGCTCTGGCTACGACGTAATGCTACCTGCGGGAATCGTTCTGACCGGTGGTGGCGCCGAGATGCCCGGCATTCGCAAGCTAGCCGGTCGTGTGACGGGATTGCCTGTACGGGTTGGCAATCCTGAAAGTATCGTAGGTCTTACTGACCAAATTAGTAATCCTGCCTGTGCGACGAGCGTTGGTCTCTTGCATTGGGCACTGTTAATGACAGAAACACACCGGATTATGCCAGATGCGGCTGGCGGCACCGGTCCAAAACCACCAGAAGAACCCAAAAAAGCGGGGGGCTTCCTCGGCTGGTTACGCAGAATATTACCAAACTAGGTTTCATTTATAGAGGAGAACAAAAAAAATGGAAGCAAAACAAACAGAATCATATGCACGCATCAAGGTCGTTGGCGTAGGCGGTGGCGGTTGTAACGCTGTCAATCGCATGATCGTCGAAGGACTCCACGGTATCGAATTCATCGCAATTAATACCGACGCTCAAGCCCTTCTCAAGTCCCAGGCTCAAACCCGGGTTCGCATTGGCGATAAGTCCACGCGCGGTCTCGGTGCGGGTGGTAACCCCGAGGTTGGCCAGGCAGCAGCTGAAGAATCAGCCGAAGAGCTCTACGAAGTGCTCAAGGGCGCCGATATGGTCTTTGTTACCGCCGGTTTAGGTGGTGGCACAGGCACAGGCGCAGCACCCGTCGTAGCACAAATTGCCAAAGAAATTGGCGCTCTCACCATTGGTGTCGTCACGCGACCCTTTGCTTTTGAAGGTGCTCATCGCCAAAAATCAGCTGAACGCGGTGCCCAAAAACTCAAAGAACACGCCGACACCCTCATCGTTATTCCTAACGATCGCCTTTTACAGATTGTTGGCAAGAACATCGGCTTGAACGACGCCTTCCGTATGGCAGATGACGTGCTTCGCCAGGGTATTCAGGGTATTTCTGAACTCATTACTATTCCTGGTCTAATCAACCTTGACTTCGCCGACGTACGCACCATCATGTCAGAAGGTGGCGCTGCGCTAATGGCGGTGGGTGTTGCCAGTGGTGAAGACCGAGCCAAGATTGCTGCCGAGCAAGCTATCTCTAGCCAGCTTTTGGATGTTACCATCAACGGCGCGCACGGAATCTTGTTCAACGTGACCGGTGGCCCCAACCTTTCACTCTTTGAGGTCTATCAGGCTGCTGCGATTATCAAAGAAACCGCCAGCTCCGATGTCAATCTCATCTTTGGTGCTGTTATTGACGAAAACATGGGTGATGAAATTCGCATTACCGTGATTGCCACTGGGTTCGACCGCAACCGCCCCCAAATCATTGAGGGTCAGCAAGTTGCCCAACCAGAAACTTTCGCTATCCCCAATAGCAATCTCAACAACATCGGTCAGCAAAACCCCTTCTTGAGCAAGTCGGATTACAAACACAATCCAGAACCCAGGAAGGAACCCAATAATCAGGCTCACCAGGAATTCGTTTATTCCAGCGATGTAGACCTGAACCTGCCCGCTTTTATCCGCAGACAGCAAGCAAACCGCGGAAAGTAGCCTTTTAAATAGTGCTTCCCAATTCATCCTTCCTCTTATTGAGGAAGGATGAATTTGCACAATTCTGTCAATGTTTTACCTTTTTAGGTATTCTAAAAACATCCCATTTTGTCAGTTTTAGAAGCGCTCTAATGCGGTAAGAATCAAGACAATTACCGCCAGAAGGGCGAGCTCCACCGATGAAACTAAATACTACGCGCAGTATTTTGCGAATGTTAAAGATTGCCAATTATTAAGCTTGTCAAAGCCTAATAGCCTTGCTATCACCCTTCGCGTGTGCTAGAATGAATTCCGCCATATGTAGGGGCTACATTCCCACCAACCCTAACATATAGGGAATTATTACTTGGAGTTTTTATGAAGTGTCCGCATTGCCAACACAATGACAGTAGCGTTGTCGATACCAACAAAGACGCCCAGGGCGGCATTCGTCGTCGCCGGGAATGTCTTAGCTGTGGTCAACGCTTTAGCACGATTGAACGTCCTGTGATGAGCACCCCGCTGATTATTAAACGGGATGGCAACCGGGTCCCTTGGGATCGCGACAAACTGCTTGCTGGGTTGCGCAAAGCCTCTTCAAAACGCCCGGTCACTGCTGCGTCCATTGAAAAACTTGTTGACCAAATTGAAGCTGAACTTCAAAAACGTGGCCGCTCCGAAATCAACTCTCGCCTTATCGGTGATCTTGCCGTCAAAGGACTAAAAGAATTAGACCATATCGCTTATATTCGTTACGCCATTGTCTATCTACGCATGGATGACCTGCATACCATTCGCGACGAGATAGATCATCTCCTATCGGAAGAAGAAGAATAACTTTTTAAAGAGGATTATCATGACCGAAGCCCCATCAAAACATGGCTTATTGCCAACACCCCCAAAACCAGAAGGCTTACCCTCGATTGAGTTAAGTGACAACTCAATCAAAATTCTACAAAAACGTTACCTCAGACGAGGCTTGGATGGCCAACCCGTTGAGGATATCGATGACATGTTCTGGCGTATTGCCTGGCATATTGCCGATGTAGATGGCAACAAGGAAGAGAAACTGGCATTAGCTGAGCAAATCTACTATATGCTCGTTTCAAAGTCCTTCTTCCCCAACTCACCCACCTTCACGGGTGCTGGCACACCCCTGGGCCAATTAGCTGCGTGTTTTGTCTTACCCATTTCAGATGATATGGGTCGTGCCAGTGATGGTATCTTTACCACCCTGCGCAACGCCGCGCTCATCCAGCAAACCGGTGGTGGTAACGGCTTCAACTTCTCCCGCCTGCGACCAGGTGGCTCAACCGTGAACACCAGTGCTGGTCAGGCAACTGGCCCAGTCGGTTTCCTTAAGGTTTATGACAATGCCTTTGGTGAAATCGCCCAAGGCGGTACGCGCCGAGGCGCAAACATGGGCATCTTGCGAGTGGATCATCCCGATGTGGAAGATTTCATCAAATGCAAAACCAGTGAAACCGCTATCACCAACTTTAACATCTCTTTGGCTATCACCGATGACTTTATGAAAGCGGTTAAAGAAGATGCTGATTGGGACCTGGTTTTCCCGGATGTGCATGACCCATCGTATAAAAAATTCTCCGGCACGCTTGAAGACGCCAAAGAAAAAGGCTTGCCCATTAAAACCTTCAAGACTGTCAAAGCCAAAGAGCTTTTCAATCAACTGGTTAAACAAGCCCATCACAACGGTGAACCTGGCGTGCTTTTTATTGATGCTGCCAACCGCGACAATCCAGTGCCCCACCTGTACCATCTCGAAGCCACCAATCCTTGTGGCGAACAATGGTTGGGTCCCTACGAAAACTGCTGTTTGGGGTCCATCAATCTTGCTGAACATTATGGCAAAGATGGCACGGTAAACTGGGAAAAGCTCAAGAAAACAACCATCCTTTCAACCAAATTCTTGGATAACGTCGTCGAAAAGAACGCCTATGTCCCAGCGGTACCAGAACTGCGCCAGTCCGCCCTCAACGCCCGCCGCATTGGTTTGGGCATTATGGGTCTGGCTGATCTGATGTACCATGTTGGTGTGCGTTATGGCTCAGAAGAAGCCCTGGATTTCTGTGGCCAAATCATGGAATTCATCCGCTTCTATGCCATGCAAACCAGCATTCGCCTGGCAGAAGAAAAAGGACCCTTCCCGGCTATCAAGGGCAGCATCTATGACCCGCAAAACATGCGCTGGAAGGCACCCACCCCGCTGAAACCCTACACGCAAAACTGGAAACGCCCCGCTGTCAATTGGGATGAAATAACGCAAGGCATCAAGAAGCACGGCATCCGCAACGCTGCCCAAACCACCATCGCACCCACCGGCACCATCGGCACCGTTGCCGGCATCGAAGGTTACGGTTGCGAACCGGTTTTCGCCTTGGCTTATATGCGCCATGTGGATGACCGCGGCGAGAAACTAACCCTCACCTATGTCAGCCCGCACTTCCAAAACGCGCTTGACAAAGCCGATCTCTCCGCCGAGGCCGAAGACCAGATTATTGAAAAAGTTCTCGAACACGGAAACTGTCAGGACATTGAAGAATTACCTGAGGACATTCGCAACATATTTGTCGTCTCTGCCGACATCACCGCAGATGAACACATCAAAACCCAAGCCGCGCTGCAACGTTTTGTGGACAACAGCCTGAGCAAGACCATCAACTTCCCAGCCGGCACGACTGAAACAGAAGTCGCCAACGCTTTTATGCACGCCTGGGAATTGGGTTGTAAAGGCATTACCGTCTACATCACTGGCTCACGCGATATCGTTGTGCTTGAAACCAAAGCAACCTCAGAAGCCAAAGATGAAGTCGAAAAAGTTCCCGCCGTCAAACTCTTCGGCGAAGACCTGCCTGGGCAGCTGAGCTTCTGGCAGGACAGCAAAAAACCCCGTCCACGCGCCTTGCATGGCTACACCTTCTCCATCGATACACCCTTAGGCAAAGCCTTTGTGACCATCAATGAAAACGGTGGCGGACAACCTTTCGAAGTCTTCATCAACACCGCCAAAGCCGGCTCTGAAACCGCCGCGCACTCCGAAGCCATTGGCCGCTTGATTTCCTACACGCTGCGCATCGCCTCACCGATTGAACCCCGTGAACGCCTGCGCATCGTCATGGAACAACTGGGTGGCATTGGTGGCGGACGCTCAATGGGCTTTGGACCCAACCGCGTGCGCTCTCTGCCGGATGGGATTGCAAAAGCGTTAGATGAATATATCTACCAACAACATTTCAGCAACGAACCGCAGCCCATCTACAGCCCACCTCAGCAAACGCTACCATTAGCCCCAGAGAAAAAAGAGGAAGACACCAGCCTGCACAACCCGTTCCATAAGGTTGGCGAACTCTGTCCCGAATGTGGTCAGGCTACCCTGATTAACGAGGAAGGCTGCCGCAAATGTTACACTTGTGGCCATAGCGAATGCTAAGATTCCAGCAATAAAAAGAAACCCAAAAGGGACAACTAATCACCATCACAGTTGTCCCTTTTTTTGTTTTATTTTCTTTCAGAACATGTCAAAATATCTTGACAAGCAGAATCCATTGGATGATAATAATGTCGTTCGCCGGGCGGGTGCCCCCCTCACCTGTTCGGTGAACATTTTTTAAGGCATTGTCTTTGAAAAACTGTTAAAAATCAAACCCTTTTAAAGGCAGATTTAATCCTGCCATTCCATTTCCCATTCACCAACCACAACGGTATGACCTTCTTGAACACCAGCATCGCGTAAAGCTTTTTCAACGCCAATGCGACCCATCAAACGCTGGAAGCGGCGTACTGATCCAATCTGATCAAAATAGGTCATCGCAGCGGCTTTTTCGATCATCTTGCCCGAAACATGCCAGGTTTCCTCATCAATTTGTTCAATTTCGAAAGCGGTCGGGTCTTCATCCGCGCGGTAAACCGGTAATTCTTCTTCAACTTCAGCAATCGGGGTTTCCTGGAGAACCTGATAAGTCTTCCACATCAGTTCTTTCATGTTGAGACCTGTCGCCGCAGAGATGGGCATCAGGTCGATATCCCGTTCCTTTAAGACGCCAGCCAAGGCTTCAAACTTTTCCTGAACATCAGGTAAATCCATCTTGTTCAAAACCACAATCTGTGGCGAATGAGCCAAGCGTTCATCAAAAAGCTCAAGCTCATTATTGATGACATCAAAGTCTTCAATCGGGTCTTCAGACATGCCATCCAGAACATGAATTAAAACGCGCGTGCGTTGAATATGACGCAAAAACTCATGCCCCAAACCAACACCTTCAGACGCGCCTTCAATCAAGCCAGGGATATCCGCCAGGACCATGGTGTTATCCAAGTCCAGGGCAACCACACCCAAATTCGGGAACAAAGTTGTGAAAGGATAGTTGGCAATCTTGGGTTTAGCCCGCGTTGTGGAAGCTAAAATGGACGATTTTCCGGCGTTTGGCAAGCCAACCAGTCCAACATCCGCAATCAATTTGAGCTCCAATCTTAGGGTGAATTCCTCACCCGGCTCACCTTTTTCAGCGGTCAATGGCACTTGCTGGCGACTTGTGGCAAAGTGCTGGTTACCGCGTCCACCGCGGCCACCCTTGGCCACAATCAGACGTTGGCCCGGGGTCACTAGGTCGCCAATCAGCTCAGTCGTTTCGTCGTTATAAATCAGTGTTCCCGGTGGCACCTGAATGGTCAAATCCTGCGCGCTCTTTCCAGAACGATTGCTTGGCCCACCATTCTTGCCCGATTCCGCCAAAAAGCGTTCGTTAAAATGAAAACGATTGAGGGTATTCATGCGTGGTTCCACCTCAAAAATAATGTCACCACCCCTGCCACCATCGCCACCGTCCGGACCGCCTTTGGCGCGGTACTTCTCGCGGTGCATGTGCACAATGCCATCTCCACCTTTTCCTGAAGAAACCCAAATAACGACTGAATCTACAAACATAGGACTAACTCATTTCTACTCAATATACTGACTTTAGTTTAACACGAAAGCCCATTAAAAAGCCATGGGTCAGGATTTCTGACCCACGGCTGTGACCTAATGATTTAGGTAGTGACTCAATAACTTACTTGCCCAGTTTTTGGGTCAAGACGTCTTCGAGATCGGGCTTGCCAATTTCTGACAAGGAATAACCAACACGTTGTGAAGGCTTGTTGATTTTCAAAACACGGGTCAGGTCAATGGGGGTACCAATAACAACTAACTCAACGTCAGCTGCGTCAATGGTTTTCTCGAGGTCACGGATTTGTTGCTCACCATAACCCATAGCAGGCAGAATGCTACCAGTCTCAGGGTATTTTTGGAAAGTAGCAGCAAGTTCACCAACTGCGAAGGGACGTGGGTCAACAATTTCGCCAGCGCCAAAGCGGCGGG
>CAZUZM010000078.1:0-8018 GCA_964624615.1 uncultured Anaerolineaceae bacterium | reverse complement strand
ATCTGCTCGGTCAAGTCTTTACCGGCTTCAAAGCCGTTATGCCCGCCATCTTTCCAGGCAGGATGTTTGGAAACATCATAGATTTTGCCGTCCACGGCGATGTAAGCCGGTTGGCCATCCTTGCCGTTGTATTTGGCGAGTTCTTCCAGGGTCAGCTCCATCATTTCGGTCTTTTCGGGATCTTTAACATCCGTCACAGCGGATTTGCTGGGTGAACACGCAGCGACCACTAATACAACAACCAACAACAGGATTGGGAATAGAAATCGTTTTTTCATTTTACAAACTCCTTTTTTTTCACATGTGGTGGATCATCAGCCTGATTTGCATATGACGGTAGCTAAAACGTTTGTCATAACCGAGGGTTTCGGTGGCAATTGAGCCGTGATCCCAAATTTTCGTCATTATAAACGGATAATTACCACAGATTCAACCTACAGGATGATACATCCGTCTACCGTTTGGGATGCGCTAAATCGCCAAGACACCAATGCTTTTAGGCTTTCCACTTCTACGCAAAGGCCCCGGCACCTCTACCCAATTTCCTAAAACCACACACCTCTCGGGATATAATAAACCACATTACGGTAGAAAGGCTCAGACATGAAAGCAAAACAAATCCTCATCATCATCGGCAAAGCGCTCTTATTCATCATCGTATATATCGCTGGGCGGATTATCGGGTCGAACCTCGGCAGTATAGTCGCCAACCTAATTAACCCCAAAGACCTGATCACCTTCGACATCGCCGGGCTCATCGGCAACATTTTTCCCGCCATCGCAGTGCTTTTGTTTAGCCATTTTGTGCTCAAGCTCAAGCCTGAGGACCTGTGGCTAAAGCATCCCAAACCAGGGCTCAAATATTTGATCGGCTTTCTCGTTGGTGGCTTGCTTTTTGGCAGCTATATGCTCTTTGCCGTCCTTTCCAAGCAGCTGACCTATGCCGGCCGTGGGGAATTGAGAGTGCTGCAAATGCTGGCTTATCTGCCGGCTTTCGCCATCCAAAGCTTTGAAGAAGAACTGCTTACCCGAGGGTTCTTGCAACGAATCATCAAAGACAAATGGGGCGTCATTCCCAGCATCATTCTGCCTTCACTGATTTTTGTCGTTCTGCACCTCATGAACCCCGGCATCAGCGTTTTTGCAATGGTCAACATCTTTTTGGTAGGCGTGCTCTTCTCACTCATGGTTTATGCCACGGGCAGTTTGTGGCTGGCAGCTGCTGCGCATGGCGCTTGGAACTTTTTGCAAGGGCCCATCTTTGGTCAAAGTGTCAGCGGCAACAGCCAAACCATATCATTTTTACGTTTCGAAGCGACTGGCAATAATGACCTGGTTCTGGGCGGCAAATTCGGTCCCGAAGGCAGCCTGGTGACGGTCATTATCTTGCTGGTGGGTGTTGGCTACTACTTTTGGCAATGGCGAATGCAGATGAAAGTCACACCTCAGGAAATGGCGACTATAAAACCTGACGAAACAGATGTGGCATAATTGGTCTACATTTAACAAGTTGAAAGGTTTGCCATCATGAAGAACAAAAATCACCTTATCCTTATGCTAACTGTCATTTTCTCTTTGACTCTCACCAGTTGTCACCTGCCAGCTGCCGTACCAACAATAGAAAACCCGACTGAGCCAACCCCTACGGACGAAGTCGCCACAATCCCGCCAACCGCAGCGCCCAGCGCAACACCTGAGCCCAGCCCCACGCCAGAACCTGAACCAACACCCGGGAATGATACGCCACTGGTTGAAGGGGAACTCCTGGACTCTTTGACCATGAATAAGCTGTCTAACTATGCAAGCTATGACACCTTCACTGCGGACGAATCGGAATACCAAGTCAAAATTTTGTTTTCAACCAAGAAGTCCGTTAAAAATTTCAAGTTCCTCAAATTGGAAGTCACCGATGTGGACGCAAACGGCAATCTCATTACCAAAACTGAAGCCATTTACAACATCAACACCCTGGAACCAGACCATCCCCTTGTGGTCACCATGACGTTTTTTGGAACGCTGCCTTCCTATGGTTTCTCATACGAAGATGAAAGCGGCGCAATTAAATCTTTTTACATCGCCCAAAGCGGTGAAGACGGTTCGTTACTTCTGATACCCTTTGACAAGAAGGATTAAGAACCTGCCTGAGGGTCATACACTGCCTTATCCATCCTTACGGTATAGGATAAGATTGAGCCATCTCATTCCGCATTTATGGAGGCTTTGATGGCACAAAAGAACACCAATAAAACCCAACCAACCACCCAAGCAGTGGCGGATTTTCTTGCTCCTTTAACTGAAAAACGGATTACAGAAGCCCAACAGCTCATCGCTATCATGGGCAAAATAAGTGGCGAGCCAGCCACCATGTGGGGTCCTTCTATTATCGGCTTTGGTAGCCAACGCTATAAATCCGAAGCCGGCAGAGAAGGCGACATGCCCCTCCTGGCTTTCAGCCCACGCAAAGCAAACCTCACGGTGTATTTCTATGAGGGTTTCAACCCTTATGGTGAAGAGCTCAAGCAACTTGGCAAGCACAAAACCAGCATGAGCTGCCTTTACATCAACAAGCTTGAAGATGTGGACATCAAAATCCTCGAAAAGATGCTCAAGCTTTCTTATAAAAACTCGATGTCAAAAGCCCAAAAGCACAGCACTGTCCAGGACTACATCGACGCCATTCCAGCCCAATCCAGACCTGCTTTTGATCAGCTACGCGCAATAGTGCGTGGGCTCCTGCCAGACGCAAAAGAAGTGCTTAGCTATGGTGTTATCGGCTATAAAGTGGATGAAAAACGCGCGCGGGTCTTCATCTCCGGCTGGAAGGATCACCTCGCCATCTACCCAGTGCCCAAAGACGACGCGCTGGAAAAAGAGCTTGCACCCTATCGCAAAGGCAAAGGCACGCTTTGGTTCGCGCTCGATGAGCCCTTGCCGATTGGCCTCATCAAACGCGCGGTACTGGCTCTGGTTTCGTAAGGTAACGATCGGTTTATTTTATAGCGATAGCACTTAGCCGTTTTTCAGCTTCCATTTCTTCTAACTTCCGGGTAATAAAGCGCAGGAACAAGATGCCAGTGACGGCGGCGGCGGCGATATCGGCAACCGGTTCGGCCAAGTAAACCGCGAACACTTTGTTATCCATCAAATATGGGAAGAGATACATCAAAGGAATGAGAAGAATAACCTTCCTGAGTAAAGCCAAAAAGACGCTGGTTGTGGCTTGTCCAAAGGCGATGAAACTCTGCTGACAAGCTGACTGAATACCCAGCATAAAAATGCCCGCCATAAACAAGCGTAAGGTCCAGGTTCCCGCCTCAATCAGTTGGGCATCCGGGGTAAACATGCGGATAAACAAACCCGGAAACAGTTGCACCAAGGCAAACAGACTCACAGAATAAGCCAGGCAAGCCTTCACCAAAAGGATAATGGCTTGTTTGACCCGCTCGGTATTGCCCGCGCCATAGTTATAGCTGATAATCGGCGTAGCCCCTTGCGTCAAACCGCTGAGGGGCAACCAAACAAACTGCATCAGCAAGCCATTGATGGCAAAAGTCCCCACGAAGAGATCCCCGCCATATTTCGCCAATGAGGTGTTAAAGCTGATTTGCAAAAGGCTCTCGGTTGAATTCATGATAAAAGGCGAAATGCCCAGCGTTAAAACCGGCAAAAGCACTTTGGGTGAAAGCCCCGGTTTTTCTTTCCGTATTTTTAAAATCGACGTTTTTCCAGACAAAAAGGATAGGACCCAAATAGCTGAAATCGTTTGGGCAATCACCGTGGCAATCGCCGCACCTTGCACACCCATTTTGAAGACAAAGATAAACAAGGGATCCAAGAGGATATTCAAGCCTGCGCCTATCAAGGTGGTGCGCATGCTCATCGTGGCAAAACCTTGCGCGGCAATAAAGAAGTTCAGCCCCAGGGAAATCATCACCGGTATAGAGCCCAGCACATAGATGCTCAGATAGTCCACCGCATAGCTCAGACTTTGGTCACTGGCGCCAAACGCTTTGAGCAAAGGTACTTTAAAGACGCTGAACAAAAGCGTCAGCAACACACCAATCGCAAAGAGAGCCACCGTGCAATGATTTAGAATCTTTTCGGCTTCCTCATTTTTTCCCGCCCCCATAGCAATCGCGGTTTTTGGTGCGCCACCAGCGCCAATCAACACCGCAAAAGCAGCCACCAACATCAGGATGGGCATGCTCACCCCCACACCAGTCAGAGCAATCGTCCCAACGTCCTTGATACGCCCGATGTAAACGCGGTCGACCATGTTGTAAAGCAAATTCACCACCTGAGCGACAAGCGCGGGCAAAGTCAGCTGAAAAAAGAGTTTTTTGATCGGCATTTCGGCTAAAGCGGTGCTTCGGTTCATCTTTTCTCCGGTAGTCGGTTTCATAGGAACTATGTCATTGAGGATACCACGCTTTATCCCAATCTACCTATTCCCAGGCATTTTTCTAAGCGCACCCCACTATTAATAAAGCATATAAATACCACCCGTCACCTCTTCTCAGATCCCGCCTTCTGTGTTACCTTTAAGGTGTAGGAACCTGATGACAAGGAGCATTCCGCGTTCAAGGTGACAGCTCTGTTTGGACTGGGTTCTTGCCAGTCTTTTTTTATGGAGAAAAAAATGGAAAAACGCATAGGCATCATCGCCATCATCATCGAAGACCCCGAGAGTGTGGCTCAGGTTAACACAGTACTGCACGAAACACCCGGCTTGGTAGTCGGTCGCATGGGGCTACCCAATGTGGTTGATGGCATCGCTGTCATCAGCATCGTCACCCTGGGCGACACCAACGCTATCAGCAGCATGAGTGGCAAATTAGGCCAAATCCCGGGTGTACTCTGCAACACGATGTATTCCAAACATCAAATCAAGGCATGACCGCACTCGAAAAGCTCCTGGCTAAACAGCCGATTAACCTCGCCGATGCCATGCAACTCCTCGAAAACCGGGAGCAGTGGCAAGACGAGGTCTTTTCTGCTGCACAAAAAGAACGGCAGGCACAGTTTGGCAATCGCGTTTACATTCGCGGACTGATTGAAATCAGCTGCTTCTGCGTTAACGACTGCTATTATTGCGGTCTGAGGCGCAGCAACCCCAACGCCAGGCGCTATCGTTTAAGCCGTGAAGAAATCTTACGTCAGGCACAACTTGGTCATCAACTCGGTATTCACACCTTTGTTTTACAAGGTGGCGAAGACCCTTGGTTCACCGACGAACGGATGAGCGAGTTGGTCCAAACCCTCAAAGCGCTTTACCCAGAGGTCGCCATTACGCTTAGCCTGGGCGAAAGGTCCGCTGCCTCCTATAAAATTTTGCGTGAAGCCGGAGCAGACCGCTACCTCCTGCGCCATGAATCGGCCGACCCGACCCACTATGCCCTGCTCCACCCCTCCGATATGGCTGCTGCCAAACGCCAAGCCTGCCTGCGTGAACTCAAATCACTGGGCTACCAAACCGGCGCGGGCATGATGATCGGCTCTCCCGGGCAAACCATTGAACACCTTGCCAAAGACCTGCTCTTTTTGCAAGACCTGCAACCCGAAATGGTCGGCATCGGTCCCTATATCCACGCCCAAGACACCCCCTTCGCCGACCAAAACGACGGCGACGTCGAGCTAACGCTTTATATTTTGGCATTGGTGCGTCTGCTTTTGCCGGATGCCCTCATCCCAGCTACCACCGCCCTGACTACGCTGGACGAAAGCGCACGGATTCGAGCCTTGCAAACCAGCGCCAACGTCCTCATGCCAAACTTAACCCCACCCAATCATCGCGCGGACTACGCGATTTATGCTGACAAAAAGGCTGTCGACCTCGAATCTGTCGAGGGACTGGCCGACTTGGAAGCGCAACTATCTCACCACGGATTGTCCATGGATATGAGCCGTGGTGACACCCAACGGAGAAGTGATGTATAACCCCAAAAGCCCCAACGCTGAAGAATTCATCAACCATGATGAAATTCTCAAAACCTTAGACCTCGCTCGGCAGGCTCAACCAAAGAGCTTCTATGAAGCCATCTTAGATAAAGCCCGTCAATACAAAGGTCTGAGCTATCAAGATGTCGCCTACCTGATCCATTGCCAGGACCCGGAAATCTGGCAAGACATCTTTAATCTCGCCCGCGAGATTAAGCAACATTTTTATGGTCGCCGCATTGTCATGTTCGCGCCACTCTACCTCTCAAACTACTGCGTCAACGGTTGTGTTTACTGCCCCTATCACCTGCAAAACAAAACCATCCCGCGCAAGAAGCTGACCCTGGAACAGGTGCGCAAAGAAACCCTGGCACTGATGGATATGGGTCACAAACGCCTGGCACTCGAAATGGGCGAACACCCTGTTCACAACACCATGGAGTACCTGTTGGACTGCATCCGGGAAATCTATGCCATCAAGCACGAAAATGGTGAGATCCGCCGCGTAAACGTCAATGTTGCCGCAACAACCGTCGAAAATTACCGCAAGCTCCACGAAGCCGGCATCGGCACCTACATCCTCTTTCAGGAAACCTATCATAAGGAAAACTACGAACAACTGCACCCCACCGGACCCAAGCACAATTACGCCTACCACACCGAAGCGATGGATCGCGCCATGCAAGGTGGTATTGATGATGTCGGTTTAGGCGTTTTGTTCGGCTTGAACACTTATGATTACGAACTGGTCGGTCTGATGATGCACGCTGAACACCTCGAAGCGGTCTTTGGCGTGGGTCCCCACACGCTGAGCGTCCCGCGCATTTGTCCTGCGGATGATGTGGATCCCACGACCTTTGAAAACGCTTTGAGTGACGACCTCTTTGAAAAAATCGTTGCCCTTTTGCGCATCGCTGTGCCTTATACTGGCATCATCGTCTCCACGCGCGAGTCCCAAGCCAGCCGCGAAAAGGTACTCGAAATTGGCGTTTCGCAGCTTTCCGGTGCTTCCAAGACTTCCGTCGGTGGCTATTCTGAGCCAGAGCTTGATGAAGAAAGCAGTGCCCAGTTCGATACTTCCGACAATCGCAGTCTGGACGAAGTCGTCCATTGGCTGCTCGAGCGCGGCCACATCCCCAGCTTCTGTACCGCGTGTTACCGCGAGGGCCGCACTGGTGATCGCTTTATGTCCCTGGTCAAAGCCGGTCAGATTGGCAACATCTGCCAACCCAACGCCTTGATGACCCTCAAGGAATACCTAGAAGACTATGCCTCACCAGAAACGCGCGCGCTGGGTGAAAAACTGATTGCAGAGGAACTCGATAACATTCCTCAAAAAACCATTCAGCTCAAAGCACGCCTTTACATCGACAACATCCACGAAGGCAAGCGCGATTTTCGCTTCTAAAGGCCAGGCTACATGAAAACGGCGCAAGCAGAAAGACTCCACATTGGCATATTTGGTCCGACCAACGTCGGCAAAAGCTCGCTTATCAATGCTTTAACCCTTCAGGATGTCGCCCTGGTGTCCACCACCGCCGGCACAACCACTGACCCGGTTTTCAAGTCCATGGAACTGCAAGGCGTTGGCCCGGTGGTCTTCATCGATACCGCCGGGTTTGATGACGGCAGCGAACTGGGTGAAAAGCGGCTGGAGCGCACCAAAAAAGTGCTTAATCGTGTGGATGTTGCCCTGTTGGTTATGACTGAATCAGTTGACGAGGTTGCTGAATGGAAAACCGAACTCGACAAGCGCGACATACCCACCCTTTTCGTCGTGAACAAAGTGGATTTATTGAAAGATGAGTCCTTACTTCACGCGGTGACGGAAAATTTTGGTGTCGAAGCCATCGCCGTCAGCACCATAACAGGTGAAGGCATTGAAGCTTTGCGCCAAAAACTGGCTGTTTTCGGGCAGACCAAAGAGCGTTTCATCACCCAAGACCTTGTTAAGGCGGGTGATACGGTCATCCTGGTCACGCCACAAGACAAAGCCGCCCCAAAAGGTCGCCTGATCCTGCCGCAAGTGCAAACCATCCGCGAATTGCTCGACCGTGGCTGCATCACACTGGTGGTTCAAC
>CAZUZM010000077.1:0-8107 GCA_964624615.1 uncultured Anaerolineaceae bacterium | reverse complement strand
CGGTTCCAATCACCTTAAGCTCTGGGTCGCTCTGAAGTATTTTCTTTAAGCCTTCACAGACGATTTCTTGATCGTCAGCAATGAGTACTTTTATCATATAAAACGCTCCCAACTCAATTGTAAACGGGTGCCTTTACCCAATTCACTCTCAATCACTAATTCTGCACCAATGGTCAAGGCACGTTCTCGCATGCCCTTCATGCCAAAGTGCTCTTCAAAATTGACATCTTTTTCGTCAAACCCTTTGCCGTCATCCAAGATGCTCATCACCACAGTGTCCTCCACTTGCCGTAAATCGACAGACACCAATTTGGCGTTCGCATGGCGGGCGGTATTTTCCAGCGCTTCCTGGGCAATGCGATAAAAAACCTGCTCGATGTTCGGTGCAAGATAAGGCAAAGGTGCTTCAATATTAATAACAAGTTGTAACCCCGCGCGCTCAACAATCGATGCAGCCATCTGCCGCAAAGCAAGATCCAGACCCAGGTCTTCTAAGGGCTGAGCGCGCAAATCTCGCAACGCACGCCGAGTTTCGCTGAGGCCGGTGCGAGTTGCCTCAAGGGAACTATCAATCATGCCTTGCATCTCGCTATTTTCAGCTGCAGCAATGGTTTTGAGCGCTTCCAGGTTGACCGAGAGACCGCTCAAAGTGTGGGCAATGGTATCGTGCAGCTCACGCGCCAAACGGTTGCGTTCACGCGTTGTAGCGAGGTGTTCAAGTGTGTTGGTGTATTGGCTTAACTGTAGATTTGCAAGCAAAATGCGGTGCTTTTGGCGTTGTGCGTTTTCGCTAAGCTGACTGACGACAAAACCGACCATCATAAATGCTAAAAAGCGGATAATCGGCATCGAGAGCATGGGTAAATTAGGCACCGAAACACGCCCCACAATAAACATTGCAATCCCTAAGTCAGCGATATTGGTAAATGAAGCATAAAAAAGTGCGTTTCTGTAACCATACTGCCAGGCAATCAGCACCAGTGGAACAATTAATATAGGCACTAAACTAAAAGAATTCGTCACATAGCCCACGATGGTGCGGTTTGGATTCAAAAGGTAAAACATACTGCCCAGAACCATCGCCACGGTATATACAGCCAGGATAAGTGGGAGATAATAATGCTTTAGGCGCTTTTCAAGCCAGGTAATCAAGAGGTAAACCAAAAGCAGTGCATGCACAATCATAAAAATCGAGGTTTGAATGATGGCATGCTGGTTATCGACCAAACTGGTTTCATAAACCCACCGTGCAAAAAAATAGAACACGCCAACCACGGCAAAGTATCTAAAGATCTGAATCAACCCAGGTTCAATCGCACGTTTCATACTAAAAATGATACCACTTATAAAGGGAGATTGCAGGTTGAGTTGAGGAGGTTTTTTGGTGTAGAGGAATGATGAAACAAGGTTACAAACGGTTTTTCTTTATCTGTTTTGTTTTTACTGTCATTTCCCCCAGTTTTGTCACATTCGGGTAAAATAAGGACATCGCAAAGCCTTTCATCTCGAAAGCGATTCATGGTTGATTAAACCCGTGCGAAGTCTGTCTTTAACTTGCAAGCTTTTGGTCAACCCAAGTTTTAAGGAGAGAAATGAAAAAGAAGTTTTTCCTGCTGTTAAGTCTTATTCTAGTCCTTAGTATGAGCCTCGCCGCTTGCGGTGGTCAAACCACCCCCGTGGAAGATGGCAAACAACCTGAAGCCCCCGAACAAGTCGGTGCTTATCAGGTCCCGGCGCCTGTTGAAGGCAAGTTCAACGTCGGTTTCGTCTATGTTGGTCCTCACGATGATGGCGGTTGGACTCAGGCACACGACGCTGGCCGTATGTGGATGCAAGACAACATGGAAGGCGTTCACACCGCTTATGTCGAGAATGTGGCTGAAGGCGTCGACTCAGAAAACGTGACCCGTGCCTTGGCTCGCAAGGGCTTTGACATGATCATCACCACGTCCTTCGGCTTCATGGATGGCACCTTGACCGTCGCTGAAGAATTCCCCGACAAGAGCTTCATCCATGTCTCTGGCTACAAATCCAACGACACCAACTTTGGTAACCTGATGGGCGCCATGGAAGACATCAAGTACTTGGCTGGCATCCTGGCTGGTTCACGCGCCATGAAAGATGGCAATCCCCGCATTGGTTACATGGCAACCTTCCCCATCCCCGAGGAACTCCGCCTGGGTAACGCTTTCGCCATCGGCGTGGAAAAGACCTGTCCTGAGTGCAAGATTGACGTCCGCTTCATCAACACCTGGCACGATCCCATCCTCGAACAAGAAGGTGCAAAGTCACTCTTTGACGGTGGCGCGCAAGTGGTTATGACCGGTGCCGATACGCCAGCACCCGCCACAGCCGCTCCCGAAGGCAAATGGGGTATCACCTATGATTATGCCGGCAACTGTACCGATCCCAAGTGTTTGACCTCCATGTATTTCCACTGGGGTCCCATTTACAAGGGTCTGGTCGAACAGGCTAAAGCTGGCGCCTATAAAGGTGGCTCTTTGTATTATGACGCTGACACCGGTGGTTTAGGCCTCTTTGGCTTCATGCCCGGCGAAGAACTCATGCCTGGTCTTAAAGACCTGCCCGAAGCCGATTTACAACTCGTTCGCGACGAATTGGCCATGTTCCTCTCTGGTAAGATGACCCGCTTTGACATCTTCAAAGGCCCCATCAAAGATAACAAGGGTAACGAAGTCCTTAAAGAAGGTGAAGCCCTCCGCCAGGTTGACCTCGATTGTTTTGAGGGTCCCGACGCACCTTGTGCGGGTGGCGTGGGTATGTATTGGTGGTATCACAACATCACTGCAGAACTGCCCTAATTCAACATGTTTCAAGAGATGGCTCGTGATGAGCCATCTCTTGATTAACACCATGAACCACATCTCATGAGCTATTTAGAACCTATAACAGACTCCACAAAAGTGGAGCCGGTGGTGGCATTGCGTGATATCGTCTTGCGCTTTCCTGGCGTTCTGGCAAATGATCATGTCAACTTCAATATGTATCCCGGCGAAATTCACGCGCTCTTGGGCGAAAATGGCGCTGGGAAGAGCAGTTTAATGAATGTGCTCATTGGTCTCTACCGCCCCACCTCGGGACAAATTATCATAAACGGCGAACATGTGACATTCAATTCGCCCAAAGACGCCATCGCCAAAGGTGTTGGCATGGTGCATCAGCATTTTATGTTGGTGCAAAATCAAACCGTGACTGAAAACATCATTCTGGGGCTCGACCAGCCACGTTTCTTCCTCAACCTCAAAAAGTATGACGAAAAAGTGCGCCAACTCGCCGAATCGGTTGGGGTCAACATTGATCCTACCGCCAAGATTTGGCAACTTTCTGTTGGCGAGCAACAGCGCGTAGAAATCCTGAAAATCCTTTACCGTGGCGCGCAAATCCTGATCATGGATGAGCCCACCGCTGTTTTGGCACCCCAAGAAGCTGAAGAGCTGATGGAGACCCTGCGTGGCATGGCAAAACAGGGTAAATCCATCGCCTTTATCAGCCACAAACTGAACGAAGTGCGCGCCGTTGCCGACCGATTGACGATTTTACGACGGGGCAAAGCCACCGCTGAAGGCGTTCCGGTTGAAGGCATGAGCCGCGAAGACCTCGCCACGCTGATGGTAGGACGAGAAGTCATCTTTAACCAACGCCGTAGTGACAAGGAACCGGGTGATGTTATTTTGCGCCTCGAAAATGTGAGTGCGCTCAACAACAAAAACTTGCCCGCCTTACATAATATCAATCTGGAACTACGCCAGGGCGAAATCCTGGGCATTGCTGGCGTTGCTGGGAATGGTCAGAGCGAATTGGTGGAATGTGTTACCGGTTTGCGCTCTTGCCAGGGCAAGATAATGCTCAACGGCGAGAACATCGCCAATAAGTCGCCACGGTTTTCAATTGCCCAAGGTCTTTCGCATATTCCTGAGGACCGCATTGGGGTTGGCTCGGCACCAAACCTTTCGATCACCAAAAATGTGATTATGAAAAACTACCGCCAAAAACCCATCAGCAAGCATTGGAAACTGGATTACAAAGCCGCCAAAAGCCACGCTGAAGGGCTCAAGTCGGCATATGACATTATCGCCCCAGACGTTGAAACCCAAGCCCGCAAGTTGAGCGGTGGCAACCTGCAAAAGCTGATTTTGGCGCGAGAGCTTTCCAGCGTGCCCCAAATTGTGGTTGCCATGCAACCCACCCGCGGTTTGGACGTCGGCGCCATCGAAGCTGTGCAAGAGCTCTTGATTGGCAGACGGGACGACGGCTGTGCAATCTTGCTTGTTTCTGAGGAATTGGATGAGCTGATGCGCCTCTCTGACCGCATTGCGGTGATGTACGAAGGCGAAATTGTTGGCATCATGGAAGATGAAGAGGCTGACATTCAAACCATCGGCTTGATGATGACCGGCAGTCTGCGCATGGATGGTAAAGAAGACCTCCCGGGTCATAATTTACTGGCAGAAGACCTACCAACCCAAACAGCTGTCACCCAGAACGGTGAAACGCTCGAAGAAGCAGTTGTCGACGAACCAACTCCTGCCCCTGAAGAACAAACGAAAATTCAAGAACCACAAGATTTTGAGCAGGAAGTCAACGAAAGAATCGAAAAGTTCTTTGAGACAAGTGAAGGCAATGACGCTGAACAAGAGCCTGAAACACCGCCTCAGCCTGAAAGACTCCTTTCGGAAGAGGAAGAAAAAGAGCGTGTCTTGCGCAAGGTGTTGGGTGATAAATATCCAGAGGATGGTGAAAAATGAGCCTTCCTAGAATTGCTTTAGTAAGGCGCACAGAAGACATCCCGAAATGGTTACCGTTGGTGACCACACTCGGTGCTGTGCTTTTAGCCTTCATCATCGGTGGCATCATCCTTGCCTCTATTGGTGCTAACCCTTTCTATATCTATGGCTACTTCTTTAAGGGTGCCTTTGGTTCCTTAGGCTCGTTTTCGGACGTGATGGTCAAAGCCTCGCCACTCATTCTGATTGGCTTGGGCTGTAGCCTCGCTTTTAGAATGCGACTTTGGAATATCGGTGCGGAAGGGCAGTTCTTTATGGGAGCTTTCTTTGCCAGTTTGGTACCTTTGGTGCCACTGGTTCCCATGGACACTACGCCACGCTTTGTTGTGCTCATCATGATGGGCCTTTTGGGTATGATCGGGGGTGCTTTGTTTGGCTTCATCCCCGGATATTTAAAAGCCAAGTTCAACATCAACGAAATTATCGTCACCTTGATGCTCAACTATATCGTTGTTTTTTGGAACAACTATTGGATTTTTGGCAAATGGAGTGACGCTGGTTTTCAAATGACCAAGACCTTCCCCAAGGCAGCCTGGCTACCGAGGTTAGCTGATTTTGCCACCCAAGTCAAAGCCTTTTCGGGCATCACGCTCCATGCTGGCGTCTTGTTTGGGCTGATTGCTGCGCTCATCGTGCACATCATCCTCAACAACAGTAACTGGGGCTATATGATTAACCTGATTGGTGACAACCCGCGTGCAGCACGCTACGCCGGCGCCGATATCGCCAAAAACACCATTTTGGTCTTCATGCTGTCTGGCGCGTTGGCTGGTTTGGCCGGCATGGTTGAAGTTAGTGGCGTTGTGCACCGATTGCAAGAGCGCATTTCGACTTCGTACGGCTTCTCTGGTGTGATTGTTGCCTGGTTGGCAAAGCTCAACCCTTGGGCGGTGATTGTCGTGTCCATTCTATTTGGCGCGCTGATCGTCGCCAGTCGTGAAATTCAACCTTCGGGCATTTCTTTCCTACTACAGGGCATTATTCTCTTCCTGGTTATCAGTAGCGATGTGTTGCTCAAGTACAAATTCCAAATAATTCGTGCCGAGAAAGTGAAAGATGAGGTGACCGCATGATGAACTTTTCTGAAATCCTGCGCTCTGGTCTTTCAACGGGCACCATTTTGCTCTTTGCTGCGATCGGCGAGATCATCACCGAGCGTTCCGGCATCCAAAACCTGGGTGTTGAGGGTATGATGCTCTTTGGCGCAATGGCTGCTTTTAGAGCGACTTATATGACCGGTAATGTCTGGATAGGTTTACTGGTGGCCATTGTTGCCGGTGGTATTCTCAGCCTGGCGCATGCGCTGGTGACCATCCACTTTCAGGCTGACCAAACCGTTAGTGGCCTTTCACTCACCTTCTTGGGCACTGGGCTCGCGCTGGTGCTTGGTGAGGGACTCACCGGTTTGACCACCGCAACCGTTCCCAACCTGACCATCCCACTGCTTTCAAAGATCCCCTTCATTGGGCAGGTTTTCTTTAGCAACCTGAACTTGCTGGTCTATATCGGCTATTTAACAATTCCGATTGCCTGGTACTTCATCAACAAAACCAAACCTGGGTTGGATATGCGCGCGGTGGGTGAAAACCCGGCTGCTGCAGATACGCTAGGCGTGAATGTTTATGCCACGCGTTACCTTTATACCTTTGTGGGCGGTTGCATGGCTGGCTTGGCCGGTGCGACGATTAGCGTTGCCATATCACCTGGCTGGTATAGCCATCTGACCACATCGGGTCAAGGCTGGATTGCAGTGGCTCTGGTGATTTTCTCGCACTGGAATCCCAGTCGAGCAGCTTTGGGAGGCTATCTGTTTGGGATGTTGCGACGCTTCACGTTAGATCTGCAAGGACCAATGATGCTTCTAGGTATGAAAAATCCATTCTTCTACAACCATAATCTGGTGTTCTTTTTGCAGATGGTTCCTTACGCACTGACCATTATCGCCCTCATTTGGGGCTCTTCGGCGGCGCGAAAGAAACGCATCGGCGCACCGGCATCGCTGGGCATCCCCTATTCACGAGGTGAACGCGGGGTGTAAGCCTTTGCTTAAACTAACAAAAACGCTGCTGGCTGCATGTTCGGTGGCGTTTTTTGTTTTGACCTTCTGCTGGAAGGAATAAACAAAACTGGAAAGCTCCTCGGCGAGACGCCGAGGGGATGAGAAAAACGTTTCGCGCCGGTGCTGCTTGCGTGCAGACCTCTTTTGTCTGCGCTCACCGTACATAAACCCTGCCCCCAGCCCTGTTCCGGGTGGCGTCCCCGTGTATAGATTAGGGATACAAGAGTCCGAGGACGCCATGCCAAACGATAACCCAGATTAAACTACAAACTTTTGCGATACTGTTTAGGGCTTTGACCGAACATTTTCTTGAACTCACTCGCCATCGAGCCATTGTAGTTCATGCCACATGCCTCAAATGCCTGGCTTATTGAAAATCGGCTATCTTCCAATTTCTTCCGCACGTTCTCCATGCGAACCCTCCGATAATACTGGAAGGGTGTAAGCCCTATGGCTCGCTTGAACGCATTGGACAAAGCGTATTTACTCACGGATAAACTCTTGGCAAGCATTTCTAAGTCAAGAGGCTCTTTCCAATTCCTGTCAATCCAAACCCGACACTTCATCACATGTGGATCTGCCCGCTCCATGGAATGAGGAAAAAATAAGACCCCAACTTCTTCAATCTTGCCATCATCCCTTGCAATTGGAAAGGTACACACATTGGCAAACTGTCTTGAAACTGTAGACTGATAGCTGGAAAGCTCCTCATGAACCGGGGCAGGAATATTAATTGCAAATTCCACCTCACCTGCCAAAGCTTTTTCCAGCTTTTTGGGAAGCTTGTAAGCCTCAAAATCATCACCATGCCAATCAAAGGCATTAAAATGCCCGATCATAAAAGCCGCGTCTGGCGCGCCAATCCCTTTGATCATCGCCGGATTAATATAAAGGAGGCGGCCTTCACGGTTAAAAATGCAAATATAGCATGGAAGCTGTTCGGCTAAGCGACGAAAAAAGTCTGCATCTAGAGATACCGTTTTAATTTCTTTGGGAGGCATTGTTTTGGTATTTTTTTGATCCATCTGATCCCATTCCTTCTTAAACAAAAAACCAAGTCAGTGTAAAATAGCTCCTGTCAGGAAAGCAAAACCCGCACGCTTTTTTGAGAATAAAAATGAAGTTTTTTATGCTAAACCTGTAAGCCCCAGGCAGTTTCAGGCATCTGTTAACGAGTTTTATTATATCAAAAAGAGCGGCTATAATACCGCTCTTTTATGTACATCTGCTCTTTTGATTATTT
>CAZUZM010000076.1:0-8191 GCA_964624615.1 uncultured Anaerolineaceae bacterium | reverse complement strand
CCTACCGCTTACAAGGCGGTTGCTCTACCATTGAGCTACGCCGGCGCCCTTATTCGCTTGTTAATTTGCTAGCTACAGACTAAATAGTATACCAAAGCCTGCAAGCTTTCGCAAGGCTGATTTTGAAAATCAGTCTTAATGCGCAAGTGATGAGTCTATCAGAACTGCCCTTGTACGTCAAGCAAAATCAAGTAATTAATGGCTAATTTAGTCATTCTACTTATATTTAGCTCTTTATGTGAAACTTGCAAAGTATTTCGGGAATTATTACTATTGCCCATGAGGGAGTGCCTTAATCTCGCCATTGAGCAGGTCTTCCTTGAAACGCTCAAAGAGGATGCGTTTGCCGGCTGTTAGCTTTTCTTCATTCACGCGGGTGACCTCCAGCCCTACATGGAGGGTGCCCAGGCTTTCGCCCGCTAAAATACGTTCCACGAACGGCGTGATATCGCCCACCGTGCCCGAACTAATCAGGGCAACCAATTGCTGCGCCCCATCGATTCCCGCCTGGCCTTCAATGCCCACCGTCGCCATGCCTTTGGCGTTGATCATGTCCATCACTTCCGGGGTGCTTAAGGATGGCTGCACAAACACGGCGGTGACTGATTGCGAAGCCAGGGCGTCCACTGCGGCTTGCATGCCAGCCGGGTTTTCCACCTCAGCGACGATTGGATAGTAGATCACCGGCGTATAGCGCGCATTGCACAAACCACAAAAATAGCGCGCCCCGGTCATAAATCCGCCCTTGGCAATCTCGCCTTCAGCACTGCCACTCTGGCTGATGACCCCCACACGATAATCCGGCGTGGTCATGGCAAGAATGAGGCCTGCCAAAAAGCTCTGCTGTTCCGGCAACACCTGGCTTTGATTGAGAACATGCACATTGCTCGCCAGGGATGCCTCAGCAGAAGCTAAAAACAGAAACTGCGTTTGGGCTTTTGACTCTGCCATCGCGCGGGTTTCGGCTTCACTGGCGAGTGAGACCACCAAGCGCGTTGCATCTGCCAGTTGGCTCGCGGCAAAACTTTCACGCCGCTCATAGGCCATTTTGTTTAAGGAAGCGTACGTTTGGAGCTGGGTATCCAGGTTTTGCGCCAGGTTTTGATCAGCACTCTGAGGTGCCCAGAACAAGATTTCAGCTTGGATGAGCTCCAGGCTGACCGGCGCTTGGGTTTCAAGCGATCCAGGGGCTGGTGTGGCAACCTCAGTGTCACCGGACGATGCACTCAGAGCGCTAACCGTCAAGGCTACAGCGGTGCTTTCGTTATAGACCTGGGGTGGTTTTTCCACAGGATCAGTTTTGCAGGCAGCAAAAAGCAAAGCGACGAGTAAAAACAAGGACAGGAGCTTGACGGTGTTCTTTTTCATATGCTTATTTTACCTCATGCGCAAAGTTTTGAAATCGCCCTGCTTTCACAAAAAGACTTGCGTACAATTGAGCGTTTTGCTTTACAATAGGGCTATGACACAGCCCAATCCTCAAACGATCCAACCGGAATTAGTGCGGCCCTTTCTGCCGCAACGTCCGGAGGATAGCCACAAAGGCAGTTTTGGCCGCGCGCTCATCCTGGCAGGCTCGCAACGTTATACTGGCGCGGCAATGCTCGCCGGAAATGCTTGCTTGCGGGCTGGTGTTGGGTTGCTGTTTATGGCGGTTCCTGAGTGCCTTCATGCCGCCCTTGCGGGCCATATGCCCGAGGCGATTTGGGAGCTTTTGCCTGAAGATCATGGCTATCACTGCCCAGCCTCTTTGTCGCTGCTTGAGGAGTCACTCCGAAATAAAAGTGCGTTCCTGGTGGGGCCTGGATTTGGCCTTTCACCTTCCAGTCGTGAACTGGGGCAACGCCTGATCCAAGACATGCTTCCCAAACACCCACATCTACCCACGGTCATCGACGCCGATATGCTCACCATCCTAAGCAGCATCCAAAATTGGCGCGAATACCTGCCCCAAAACACGATCCTCACGCCACATCCGGGTGAAATGGCACGACTGACGGGCCTAAGTCGTGAAGACGTACAAGCCCAGCGTGCCGAGCTTGCCGTGACCTTCGCCCAGGAAAAGCAGGTCGTACTCATCCTAAAAGGCGCAAACACGTTGGTTGCCACGCCTGAAGGTGTGCTTTTCGAACTGCCCTTCGCCAACGCTGTTTTGTCGCACGGTGGCAGCGGCGACGTTTTAGCCGGATTGCTTACCGGACTGCTTGCCCAAGGGCATTCTGCCAGCCATGCCGCCTGTCTTGCCGTCTTTTTGCATGCAAAAAGCGGCTTGCTCGCGCTAGAGGAACGCGCACACGCCGCTTCTGTTTTACCTTCTGATCTCATCGGGCACCTTGGCAAAGCCATGGCTGCCCTTGAGCATATGTAGTTCTACTTCTTTCCCAAAATCCTGGCTGCCATCGGCCCAATATCTGAGATGCGCGAAACAACTTCCACGCCACAGTCACGCAAGGTTTGCACCTTTGATGATGCCGTACCCTTACCACCGCGGATGACCGCACCGGCGTGACCCATGCGCTTGCCAGGAGGCGCCGTTTGCCCAGCAATAAAGGCTATGGACGGTTTCGTGCTATTGGCTTTGAGCCATTCGGCCGCTTTTTCTTCATTATCGCCACCGATTTCACCAATCAGGACGGTCAACTCGGTCGCCGGATCGTTTTCAAAAGCTTCAAGCACGTCAATAAAGTTGGTGCCATGAATAGGGTCGCCACCAATGCCAACCACCGAACTCTGGCCATAACCTGAGTTCGAAAGGCTCTTTGCCACCTCATAGGTCAGTGTGCCCGAGCGCGAAACCACGCCCACCGGTCCGGGCATGTGCACCGGGCCAGGCATAATGCCAACCTTGCACTCGCCAGGCGTAATGATGCCAGGGCAGTTGGGTCCCAGCAACCGCGTGGGTCGCTCTTTGAGATAAGCAATAATGCGCAACATATCCTGGATGGGAATATGTTCGGTGATACAAACCACAAAAGGTACGCCTGCCAAAGCAGATTCAAAAATAGCCGATTCGGCGTATTTGGCTGGCACAAGGATAATGCTGACGTTGGCGTCAGTTTGTTTTACGGCTTCTTCAACACGGTCAAACACCGGCACACCCAAAACGGTTTCCCCGCCCTTACCTGGGGTAACGCCTGCCACAATATTGCTGCCATATTCTTGCATCATGCGCGTGTGATATTGACCAAACTTACCGGTAATACCCTGCACAATAATTCTTGAGTTTTTGTCGATCCAGATGCTCATGCCGTTTTCCTCTCGTTCACTCTTTTCACAATCAACTCTGCACCACTGTCAAGGTCGTCCACAAAATCGAGGTCAGGCGAATACTCGCGCAAGGCTTCGATTGCGGCTTCCTTTTGGTTGCCTTCCAAACGGATGACCATGGGCAACTGGCGATCCTGCTTCTGTAGAGCGCGGATGATGCCCTCGGCAACGATGTCACAGCGCACAATACCGCCAAAAACGTTGATAAACACGCCTTCAACACGCTTATCATGGAAAAGGATGTCCACGCCATTGGCGACGGAAATCGTGGTTGCGCCACCGCCAACATCCAGGAAGTTAGCCGGCTCGCCACCAGATTCTTTAATCGAGTCCATGGTCGCCATTGCCAAACCTGCGCCATTGACCAGACAACCGATATTGCCATCCAGGGAAATATAGCTAAGGTCATAGTGTTCAGCGAGCAACTCTGATTCGGTTTTTTGTCGGTCATCTTGCAGGGGCAATAAGCTTTGGTGCCTGAAAAGCGCGTTATCATCGAATTCGATCTTTGCATCCAGGGCAATCCATTTGCCGTCTTTGCTGCGAATAAAGGGGTTGATTTCAATTAAAAGCGCGTCATTTTCGGTGAAACAGCGATAAAGGTTTTGGAGAATGGCAATCCAGGCGGGCCAATCTTTGCGCGCCTGGAAAAGGTCCTGACAAACCCGAATAGCCACAAAGTCACGCATACCGATTTGGGGATCAATATCATACTGGCGGATCATCGCCGCAGCTTCTTTGGACTCAATATTTGTGCCACCCGAAGCAGAAACCAAGAGGCTGATGCATTGATTGCTGCGATTGATGGTGAATGCCAGGTAAAACTCTTGATCGATGCTGACACCCTCTTCAATAAGCACGGCGTCAATGGGCTTGCCTTCAGCGCCGGTTTGGTTGGTCACAAGTTTACCGCCCAAGAGCTTGCGCACGGCGGTTAAACCGTCAAGCAAAGACTCAGCCAAGACCACGCCACCCGCCTTGCCTCGGCCACCAGCGTGAACCTGGGCTTTTACAACAGCCATGGGGGTGTCAATTTTTCTTAAGGTTGGAAGGATTTCATCATCCCGGGTAATGAGATAGCCTTTTGGCACAGCAATATGGTACTCTTGCAATTTTTGCTTAGCCTGATATTCATGTATGAGCATTGCTTCTCCTTTGATAGTCAAGCGCAATCCAATAACTGGGGGTGCTACAAAATGGTTTGGGCTGCTTGTTGGATTTTTACCAGGCGATGTTTAACGTCGCATTGCTAATCTTATCCTTGAGCGTAGAAACATGCAAGCTAAAAGACCTAAAAAGGGCATGAATTATATGATTAATCCGTTTTTTCCCAAATCCCTTGCCTAAAACGGGATTTCAACTCTAGGTTTTGATGAACTTGTCGGCATTAAAAGAAAAGGCTACCCTGCTTTGCAGCCAATGGGTAGCCTTTGTTGAGCTTAGTTGAAGCGCTGATTGAAACTATTCTGCGAAATTGGTCACTTCAAAATACTTGCGGGCGTGTTTACATGCCGGGCAGACATGTGGCGCTTCTTCACCCTCGTGAACATAACCACAATTGCCACACTTCCAATAAACCTTGTGGTCACGTTTGAAGTATTTGTTCTCTTTTACCAGTTCCCAAAGCGTCATATAACGTGCAAAGTGGCGTTCTTCGACTTCCAAGATTTCCTGGAAGGATTCAGCGATATCGTCGAAGCCTTCTTCTTTGGCGTCAATGGCAGCCTGTTTGTAGAGTTCAAGAAATTCTTCTTGTTCGCCATCAGCGGCGGCTTTCAGGTTCTCAGCTGTTGATCCAACCGAAAGGGGATAGTCAGCATGCACATTCACGACACCAGCGCAACCTTGTTTGATGAGATGGTCATAGAAAACCTTGGCATGTTCAAGTTCGTTGTCGCCGGTCTCGTGGAAGATATTGCGAATATGGTAATAGCCTTCTTTTTCGGCTACTTCAGCGTAAAAGTAGTAGCGACTGCGTGCCTGAGACTCTCCAGCAAAGGAATTGACCAGGTTTTGATAGGTTTTTGTGTTCTTGAAATCCATTTTTTCTCCTCTTGATTGTTTTCTAATCTAAGTATACCCGTGATGATGATTTCAAGTGCAGGCTGAACACCAACGACGAAAAATGACAGAAATGTGTTGGGCATATAAAAAATGCCCCTCAAGAGCAGAGGGGCATTGGCTTGTTTTTGAAGTTGGGCTAATTTTCGAAGCGGAATACTATCGGGAAGTAAAGCATTTCCCGTTCTGGCTCTGGATCAGATAAAATGTAGGTGATTTTTACGGAAACCGTTTCCTCAAATTGACCAGCGCCATCGACAATCGTAATCGTCGCGGTTTGCTCACCTTCGACCAATTTTTCTTTATCAAAAGTGACCGTCATATTGGTGTTGACAGGGCCATTATCAGGCTGCAGCAACACAAAGTCATTATCCACGGTCGCTTTCCAGGTTTGCAAAGGCGTGCCTGTGATGGAAACAGTGAAGTTCAGCATCTCCAAATCGTCTTCACGTATTTCACCAACAAATTCAGTGGGATCGACTTTGAATTCCAAGGGTTCCTCTTCGCCCACTTTGCTTGCAAAAATAGCGTTTAGTTGGTCAAAGACCCCGGGATAGATTGGGTTTGAGTTCGGTGTGGGGCTGGGTGGAGGTAAGTGATAATCTACCATGACCACAAAATGAACCTTATCCCAGTCCACAACTTCTGAACCTGGCCAAAGTTGAATTTCAAAATCCATCGATGCGTCAACGGCCAAACTTGTAATATCACGTGAAGCATGCCCACGTCCGATGTGACTAAAGTTTTGGTTGTACTGATCTTCGTGCTCCTCATAAACCAAAACCTGGATGGGGGTTTTGTTGTCCAGGTTCCATTCGAAATCACTGGTATTTTTGACATTACCTCTGACGGTAAGCAAACCATCGTCTCGTTTTTCCCAGGTTGCGCTGATGTCAGCCCGTGAAGGGCGCTCCAAGGAGGAGTTGATCATCGTGCGATAATGCTCGATATGTTCCGGGTACCAGGAACGGGTAAATAGTCGACTGCTGTCCATCATGGTTGCCGGGAAATTGGGCATACCACTTTCAGAAATCATGTCAGCGCGGAGTTCTGGTTCAAAGATACGATATTGCCACTCAAGAATAGCAACCGGATAGCCGGCATATTCTGCTTTGATCTGTTCAAGCTGCTCACCTGTTTCAGGACAACCTGCACAGTGTCCAATCGCCCAGAACTCCAAAACAGCCAGCTTTGGCGAATTGCTCTCGGCAACAACGTTTTGAGGGCTTATTGCGCCAAAAGCAGCAATCAAAATGACCATTGCCATGAGGATAGATAGGGTTTTTGTTTTCATGTAATCTCCTTGTTTAACTTAATCTAGCAGAACGCTACCGCTAGTGACAACACTCTGACGATCTATTTACCCCCAGGATTTTCTGACTTTATCATACACGCAGGGACATAATCTTAGACGCAATTGGCGTTCAAATAACATCTTCGCCAAAACGCCGTTCTTCCCTTGTAAATATAGCAGCAAATATCGAACCGCTTTTCAAGCGATAATAAATGGATTTAACAATTCAAAAAAAGGATGATAAATCAAAAAGTCACCCGTTGCATGATAGAAGCATGTCGGGTGACTTCTTGATAATGGGTTACTTACTCAATTTCATGGGCATGTCACCCAGCAACAAGGTGGGGTTGATGCCTTTATCGGTCAGGATAACTTTGGCGTTCTCTTTGAGGGAGGTTTCAACCATTTCAATTTGTTTCAAGACTTGTGCGTTGCCGACAAAGTATTTTTCTGCAGCCTCGTTTACTAAGCGAATGGCCTCGGCTTGACCTTCGGCAACCCTGATGGCAGCTTCGCGTTCACCCTCGGCACGTTGAATGGCGGCAAGTTTTTGCTGTTCTGAGGCTTCAAATTCGCCAGTCGCCAAAAGGCGCATGCTGCGCCGTTCCTGCTCGGCGGTTTTTTGCTTGTGCATGGCACGTTTAATGTCCTCAGGTGGGTCAATCTGGCGAATCTCAACTTTGCTGACCACCAAGCCCCACTCTATTGCATATTCTCTAAGCACTTCCAAAAGATTGGCCGCAATTGTCTCTCGTGCCACCAGGCTTTCATCCAGCGTCAAATCACCAAATTCCTGACGCAGGTTGGTCATCGCAAGTTGCACGACGGCATGTTTCCAGTCATCAATGTTGTAAAAAGTACGCTTAATGGCTTCTTCTGAGCCTTCCGGACGCACCCACATGATGCCATCCACTTCAATTTCAACATTATCTTTGGTGATGACCGGTTGTGCCATGATGTCCATGGTATGCTCACGTACATCGCGCACGCGCACCAGTTGACCAAATGGCCACTGGAAATGAAGCCCGGGTAAAACAAACCGACGATATCTGCCAAAACTTTCTTGGATTCCCCGCTCAAATGGTTTGAGGGTAAATATAGCGCTGTGAATAACTCTCATTTCTGCTCCTTTTTGTTGTTTGGTCCGTATCTTTAGAATAGCACAACCGCAAAGCGCAACCCTTAGATTTTATAAGGTTTGTTGGTCAGGTTAACTTGGTTGCCGGATTGACACGATGTGATGGCAGCGTAAGGGAATGTTCAGCACGGTGGGACATCTGCTGGAGGAAGATGGATAAAACAAAACCAACACGGTGGGACACCGGCTGGATCAGGAGGGTTAAAAACAAAAGCCTTGGCGCGGACGCCAAGGCGAGCAATGAAGTTAAATGAAAAGTCTCTTGGCAATGACCTACTCTTAGCGTAGCGTATGCTGGACCTGTATTTTAAGTTAAATGAAAAGTCTCTTGGCAATGACCTACTCTTAGCGTAGCGTATGCTGGACCTGTATTTTAAGTTAAATGAAAAGTCTCTTGGCAATGACCTACTCTTAGCGTAGCGTATGCTGGA
>CAZUZM010000075.1:0-8228 GCA_964624615.1 uncultured Anaerolineaceae bacterium | reverse complement strand
TAGAAGAGCTGAGCATCAGTCTGCAAATGGAAAGGCGCAAAGCCATCACCCAACAAATGCAACAATTGGGTGTGGCTTCGGGTATGTTGGCGGAACGCTAACCTGGCGTGTTTAACTAGTCTGCAATTCTTACAACTGGAAAGAACAGCCCCGGTAGAACCTGGATGCTGACCACAGCGGGTTCTGACTCTAAATCACCATCACTAATCACAAAAGAAAAACTATCCAAACCGAAAAAGCCGGCTTTTGGCGTATAAGTCAGGTTTGGCGCGGTGCCGGTCAAACTGCCGTGGCTTGGTGTGGCTTGAATATGGTAACTCATTGGGTCGCCGTCCGGGTCTGAACCTTTTAGGGTCATTGCGATGGGTCTTGTGTAGCCAGTGGCTATGCTTTGCGCCTCAGCAATTGGTTTTTGGTTGGGTATCAGATGCAGGTTAAGGTCGAGCATCATGAGCTCACCCGATTTTCCTGAAGCGTTGTCACAAACAAAGACTGTCCATTCGCCATGGGCAGAACGGCCAAAGAATTTGGCAAGATTGCCATCCCGTGAAGGCCCTGCCAGCCGTGCAAACACAGGTTCACCCAAGACATCATCCTGTCCATTATGAAGTGGCGCAGTGCTGTTGTCGTTTATGGTGACATTGAAATGGCTGTTAACATCGCCGGTTGTGTTGATAATGTAAGTCGGAACGACATCTCCGGGTCCTTTTAGGCTGACCCAGACCTGACCACGCTCTTCATGGCTGAGCATCAGTTTGAGGTCGATGTCATTGATGGAACGGGTGCTATTAAAACTGAAGGTTTTTGTGAGTCCTTGGCGGCTGCTGCATCCGTTATCCTTGAGGGTCTCCGTGACAAACCAGGTGTAGGTCGATTGCGCTGAGTTGCCGGCAAAGTCAGTGATGCGCACGTCAATGGTGTGCATTCCGGCATCCTTCGGGAAGGTACGTTGACCATTAATCATGAAGCCAAGGTCAAAATAAAAGTCTCGGTCTGCATAGTTGCCTTTGGTGTGGTTGGGGATGTAAAGCTTGTTTACATAGGCTTCTTCATCGGCACCACCCGGTAATTTCCTAAAGTCCCACAGGGTGGTCCATTCATTGGCGCCATCAATCTTGAATGCAATCGTGTGCGGTGCGAGTTTGAATACGTCGCTCTGATACAGGTCACTGGCATTCATGTAAAGGCTGTAATTGGCGTCGGCATTGATGGTGTTGCCGGGCAGCAGGGTATTGCCTTGGAAAAGCCCTATTTTGTGGATAATGGGTTTAAGGGTGTCGGGTTTGTCACCGGCTTTGTGGAATTCGAGAGGGTTGAGGTAGATGTCACCCGCGGCGAGGATGTTGAGGTGGATATGGTGAAAGAAGTAGCCAAAAGTTTCCACGGGCCAATCGACAACATTGCCGATATGGGTGTCGGCTTCAACAAAACCACCGGTGGTTGGATTGTCTTGCCAGGCAGCATATGCGTCGTGAATGGCTTGAGGAATTGAATTTTGGTCTACGTGATGGTATTGCCAGACGTAACCTTCAGGATCGAGGATGGCGACTTCCCAATAAAGCGCCGAGGGCTCATTGTAATTCTCAACATTGACCACCTGACCACCTGACCGGGTGTAAACCGGCACATTAGGCTGATTGGATACCATGTCGATACCGTGGTGGAAATAGGCAGAGTCTAGCGAGCCATAGCCTTGGTAAGAGGAGTTCAGGTGTCCCATTTGGTTCCAAACAAAAGGCCAGGTGTAGCTGCTGTGGGGTGCGTCTGGATCAGCGGTGGCGATGCCGGCGGAACCCGTGTTCAAGCCATTGTCATTATTTCTGGTTGGAATTTGCTCGAAGTCCGGTGTAACAGCCTGGACGGTGTGCGGACTCACGGAAATGACCATCATGATGATCATCAGTGCCAACAGCAAACGTTTTGATAAAAGATTATAGGATTGGGGTTTAAGTTTGGATAATATCATGGGTAAGCCTCGTTTTCTTAGCGTCCTTCATTTTATCTTAATCTACCATGTAAAAAGCAAGGCTTGACAAGGATTGCCAATGAATGCCATGGTGAGGAAGAAAAAAACACCCACACAGTCTAAAAAGGAAGTTGTGTGGGTGTTTGTGGAGTGCCTTTGCTTAATCGGCAGTTATCGTTATGGGTAGAAACAAGCCCGTCAAAACCTTAAGGTTCACCGTCGCCCTTTCTGAATCCAGCTTGCCGTCGTTGGCGACAAATTGGAAGCTATCCTCACCGGTAAAGCCCAGGTTTGGGACATAGACCATGTTTGGTGCGGTGCCGCTCAATGTGCCATGTTTGGGCTGCTCAACGATTTTGAAGGTGAGCGCGTCGCCTTCAGCATCAGAACCGCTCAGTATGATGGTCGCGGCTTGGTTGTAAGCCAGGGTCAGCGATTGACTGTTGGCTACAGGCGCGGTGTTTGGGTTTTCGCCGCGGACTGTCCAGGTGTAAGATTTTTCTGCCGTGTTGCCGGCAAAATCAGCGATGCGCACTTGGATGGTGTGTTCACCGGGTGTTTTGGGGAAATTGCGAGGTCCATCTTTGGTAAAGCCGAGGTTGAAGTAAAAATCGCGTGCCAATTCGTTGCCTTTGGTCAGATAGGGCACATACACGTCATGGAGATAGGAGTAAATATCGTTCTCACCGGGCATTTTGCGGAATTCCCATAGGGTGGTCCATTCTTCAGCCCCGTCTATTTTGAATTCAATCTTATGAGGCGCCAGGATGAAAACCGGGCTCTTATATAAGTCGCTGGCGTTCATGTAGAGGCTGTAATTGAGGTTGGCGTCCACGGTATCGCCGTTAATCAAACGATTGTTATGCATCAATCCAATTTTATTGATGACGGGTTTTTGGTCATCCACATAGGTGCCGGGATTGTGAAATTCGAGCGGATTGATGGCGACATCGCCTGCTGCCAAAATGTTCAGGTGCAGGTGGTGACCATCGTATCCCATGGATTGGGCTTCCCAGTCAATCACTTCGCCAATAAAGGTGTTGGGCGGAATTTTGCCGCCGGTGGTGGGGTTGGCTTGGTAAGCCACAAAGGCATCCTTAATGGCTTGGGGAATGGAGTTGGGGTCAAGATGATGGAATTGCCATACATAACCCTCGGGGTCAAGGATGCCAACCTCCCAGTACCATTTGGAACCACCATAGTTTTCGACATTGACCACCTGGCCACCGGTGCGGGTGTAAACCGGTTTGTTGGCAACAGCGGTTAGAAGGTCGATGCCGCGATGGAAATAGGCGTAATCGATGTTGTCCTCACTGTAGTTTTGGTATGAGGACAGAAGATGTGCCATCTGGCTCCATTCAACTGGCCAATCGTATTTGGAGTGGGGTCCATCCGGATCGGCGGTGGCGATGCCATCTGAATCGGTGAAGAGTTTGGCTCTCTTTGGGGCTGTGATGGCATGAGCATGAGTCATTTTTGTGGGGATTATGCTGATAATAAGCATGAGGATAATGGCTAAATAAGCTGCGCGCTGGATGAAACTTTTTTGTTTTATGCAATAAACTTTGGTGTTCATGGTGACTCCTTTTTGTTATTTGTGAAAATTTTACACCTGTTTTATAAAGAACTGATTTAGAAATTTGGTTACAAGCTTGAAGGTGTGAAGGCAATTTTTAATTAGCGCATGAGCCGAATTTCCGTTCCTTCCTGATGCCCTCGGTGTCCCACCGAAGGGCGGATACCCGCGCGATCACACTTTATTCAGCATGGCGATCTTTCCTGTTCGGTAAAGGTCCCCTGACCTTTGCCCTGGACGTAGTCCAGTTGTTATCATGGAAGTGGAATGGCTTGTAAAAGCATTCGCTGCGCGAAAAGTCTGGCCAGGGGACCAGACTTGAACCCAGTCCACCGTTCGGTTTGGCGTCCTCGCCAAACCTTTGTATGTTGCTTAAATCGCAGGGTGTCCCACCGAAGGGCAATAGAACCAATTGCCATGTAAACGGCCGTGCTTTATGATAAACTTTTTATGCGATGAACCCGAAGTCACTCATTCTGCTTGAATACCATAAAATTCTGGACAAACTCAAGGCTTATGCCTCATTCAGTGCCTCAGAAGACCTGGCGACACGCCTGCGACCAACCAGTAATTTGGCCAAAGCGCTTGACTTGCAAGCCCAAACCCGCGAAGCTCGCTATGTGTTAACCCTTAGCGAAACGGTTGGCTTTAGTGGCGTGGTCGACCTGGCGCCACTGGTTGGTATGGCACGCAACGCCATGGTGCTTGAAGCGCCGGATCTCATCGCTCTTCGCAACACCCTGATTAGCGCACGGGATGCTAAACGGGTCATCCTCAACCGTGCTGACGAAGTGCCCAAGCTGGCAGAAATCGCTGAGGGGTTGGTAGATGGCTCCGGGTTGGTGGACTTAATCAATCGCACCATCAATGAGCGAGGCGAAGTGTTAGATAGTGCCAGTGCAGAACTTGGTGCAATCCGTTCCAAGCTGAAAGTGGTTCACGCGCGACTTATGGATCGGCTGATGCGCTATATCAATGACGCTAATACCATGAAACTATTGCAAGAAGCGCTCATAACCCAGCGTGGCGGGCGCTATGTTTTGCCCTTGCGTGCAGAGTGCAAAGGCAGCCTCAAAGCCATTGTACATGACCAAAGCGCCAGTGGTGCCACGCTTTTTGTGGAGCCCTTGCCAGTGGTTGAGCTGAATAACGAATACCGTGAGTTGGAACTCGCTGAGCGCGATGAAGTGCTGCGCGTTTTACGGGGCTTAACTTTGCGTGTAGCCGAATTGCATGACAGCCTGGTGGTGAGTAACCAAGCCATGGCTGAATTGGACCTCATTTTGATGAAAGCCAAATACGCCGAGGAATTGGACGCGGTGGAGCCGGAACTGGTCGCTTTTGACCCCAAGCCTGCGCCACACCATCCCGGCAGTTTGATACGCTTGCGCCGTGCCCGCCATCCCTTGCTCGATCCAACCAAAGTGGTGCCGATTGATGTCGAGATGGACCCGGAGAATTTCTCCATTGTGCTCACTGGACCCAACACCGGTGGTAAAACCGTCACGCTCAAGACCGTGGGTTTGGCCGTGCTGATGGCACAATCGGGCATGCCCATTGCGGCGAAAATTGGCTCATCGCTGAGCGTTTTCCGTGATATTTTTGCCGATATCGGTGACGAACAGAGCATCGAACAATCCCTTTCGACCTTTTCAGGGCACATCACCCAACTGGTGCGCATCCTCAAGCGCGCCGATTATCGCTCGCTGGTTTTGCTCGACGAACTCGGCTCGGGTACCGACCCGCAAGAGGGGTCGGCGTTGGCGCGCGCGGTCTTGACCTATTTTCTCGAAAAACGCATCACCAGCATCATCGCCACCCATTATCCGGAGCTAAAGGCATACGCCCATGTCACCAAAGGCGCGGTGAATGCCAGTCTGGAATTTGACCTCGAAACCTTACGCCCAACTTATCGCCTGACCATTGGTTTGCCTGGGCGCTCGAATGCCTTGGCGATTGCTGAGCGACTGGGCTTGAAGCCGGAAATTATCGAGATGGCGAAGCAGGATATCGACCCGACCGATCTTGGCGCAGATGACCTTTTGGAAGAAATCCGCCGTCAACGCGATTTGGCTTCTGAAAGTTATCGACTGGCGGAACGCGCGCGCAAGGATGCTGAAAACACGCGCAAACAGCTCAATCAGCGCCTGGATGATATCGAGAATCGTAAAGACGCGATCCTGGAAGCCACCCAAAACAAAGCGGAAGAAGAGCTTGAAGCCATGCGTCAGGAATTGCGTGATGTGCGCAAAACGCTGGCACGCTTGCAAACCAAACCTGAGCAAAGGCAAGAAATCGCCAAAGTGGTTGAGAAGATCGACCAGGTTGAGGAAAAACAAGAGAAACAGGCGCGCAAAATCAAACGCCGCCCGCGACCCAAATCTGAAAAAGGACCCTTGAAGGTGGGTGAAAAAGTCATCGTGCGTAAACTTGGCACCGAGGCGGTGATCAGCGCGATAGACGGCGAGGACTTTGAGGTGCAAGCCGGGGTTCTGAGGTTACGGCTGCGTGAGCAGGACCTCAGGCGCAAAATCGCCGAGGAACCCGAAGAAGTCGTGGAAGTGCCCAAACCTGAAAAGAAGGGACGCACACGTTTGCCCTCCGTGGAAAGCCCAGGCTTGGAGCTGGATTTGAGGGGAAAACGGGTGGATGAAGGTTTGGATGAACTCAAAGCCTGGCTGGAGCGTGGTTTCGCAGCCGGCATGCTTTTTGGCAGGATAGTGCATGGCTATGGGACTGGTGCGATGAGAGAAGCAACCCGCGATGAACTGCGCCACTCACCCTATGTCAAACGCTGGGAAGCCGGGGGCGAAAAAGAGGGCGGCGACGGTGTGAGCGTGGTCTTCTTTGATCATGAATAAGCGGCAAGGGTTGTATTACTAACACGATATGCCGCTGCGCGTAGATTAATGCGTTTGAAAACTTGACATTTCCATTTTCCATTATAATTGAACTAAGGTGCCACCACTAAGGTGCCACCACTAAGGTGCCACCACTAAGGTGCCACCACTAAGGTACCACCACTAAGGTGCCACGATTGACGAATCTTTTGTGGCTATAACAAAAAGCTGTCTTTGATGGCTATAGCGTTTTCTCGATGAATGGGGAAAACATCGACCGAAAGGAGTCAATAATGAAACTCAAAAATATCTTATGTATTCTGTTTGTCGTCGCCTTGCTTAGCGGATGTGGCTTGCAGACACAAACCCCAAAAACCGACATTAATCAACCTGAAGACCCTGCTCATGCTGATGAAAGCTTAGATGTAAATGAGGATCTTGATGCACAGCCTGTGGTGATCAGTGCTATTTCGCCGACCGAGGACGGCAAAATGCAGCTCGTCACCCAAGGTTTGAACCGTAAGGCGACCTACGCCAAGCTACCAGTCGCAAACAATGCCATACTAAAGGCTGACCCCAGGATTGATGAGGCTGGCAATGTGTACCTCTTGTATGGTGCTAAAGAAACCTATTTTACGAAATTGAGCTCTGATGGCGGCGTGGAAACGAAGGAACTGGATGTCTATGCCGTTGTTGACACCCTGTGGGTTGGCAAGTCTTTGCTCATTTGTCAGCAAACTGCGAACAAGGATTTGCTTGTTGTCACGACAACGTTTGAAACCGAGGCGGTTGAGGATGTAAAATGTGGGGGTAAATGGGGATTATCGAGTGGTAAGATGGATCGCGCTCTTTGGTTCAATACAAGCGAAGCAGATGGAAAAACCCGCATCAGCTACCAAACCTACAACCCAATCAGCAAAGAAACCCACGAAGGAAATCTTGAACTGCCCTTTGCTTGGACTGATGTGCCATCTGGTGAAGCTGATGCGGATGTAAGATATATGGCAGATGTCATAGCGGTTGATTCTGAAACAGACAATGCTATTTTGACCTATATGTCGACCACGAAAGATAAATCACAAAGTGAGCACTGGCTGGAAGTTTACGATCCAGAAAAGCAGGTAGCTGTGGGTAAGGAGCTAGGTGGAAGCATCAATCACGGTATCCGATTTTCCGGCCAAGCCATTTTTAGCTCCGGGACACCTGGGACAGAAGTCATTACTATGGCGCGACGCCTATCTGACCTTTCATATATCTTAAGCTACGAAGACTACCAACCGAAAAATATTAATGGCAATCTGCAGTGGGATTGGTTGACGACCAACGGCTCCCTATGGTATCGCATGAATAACGAGGTCGTCTTGATCTATGATAACCAAGGGATCAAGCTTCACGAAGTTGAGAACACACTGACCTTCCCAGAAGATGTCATACCGGGTCGAGGACTTCGAATTGCTCTGCCGCTTTATGCCGGTGAGTAGAAGGGTGTAAACCTTTAAACAAAGTCAAGATTGTCGGTGAGGCGTGTTCTGCACGCCTCACTTTTTTTATTATTCGCTGCGCGAAAAGTTCGTTGTTCGGTTTGGCGTCCTCGCCAAACCTTTGTATGTTGCACAAAACGCCGAGGGTTGGGATGGCACGCCAGCTGATGGGAATATACTGGAACGGTCATATTCATCAACCCCAAAACGCCACAATCCTACACAATGCTAATGGTTTGAAGACCAATGCCCGTGCTATAATCCATAGTTGGGCGTTTTTGTTTTAAGCCCATAAGAGGAAAAAGTATGTTACAAAAAATTGCAAGATTCTTTACTGGGGATCCCAACAAAAAAGCTATCGATAA
>CAZUZM010000074.1:0-8446 GCA_964624615.1 uncultured Anaerolineaceae bacterium | reverse complement strand
AGTGCGGGGATCATCTTTTTGCGAAAATCCTGCCAGTCACTTCCCGAATAGCGTCTTGCTAATTTTTTACCAGCTTCTATTGCCAAGTCTGTGTCATCCAGATCTGCCTTTTGGAGGGCAGTCTCGATGATTTCATCCTGAAGACCTTTGCGACGCAGCTCGGCGCGTAATTGGACTTGGCTGCGGGGACGAAAACTCACCCGATTGTCAATCCAATCACTGGCGAAGCGATGGTCGCTTATCAAGCCTTCTGCTTTGAGGCGCTCCATGACGGTTTGGGAGACAGAATCAGAGTAACCTTTGCCGCTCAGATAAGTGAGCAGTTCGGCTTCTGAACGGGCGCGAAAGCTGAGGTAATGTAAGGCGCGGTTAAAGGCAACTTCTTGCTCATCGCGCGCTTTGAGGGTTTCCATTTCCTCGTCACTCAACTTGCGTCCGACTTTCAGCCAGGCGGCGGTCAGGCGATCGAGCGAGAAAGCATATTCGCCATCCAGGCTGATGTTCAGCCGGCTGGTGTTGTGTTTCTGAACACTAATCGCCGTAATTTTCCTTGTCATATCAATCAAACAGCCATGGGAATCCATGGCTGCGAAAGGTAAAGCTAACCAAACTGCGTTATCTGGGCAGGTTGGGACTTACAAAGGTTAAGCAATACTTATTATGCGCTAAAACGCATGTAAAAAACTCAGGATGGCTTTAGCCGTCCGTGCTTTCTATCGTATGCAATTGCGACAAGCGCTTTCGTTAGCATCCGCTTAATTCTTTTCCAAAACATAAACTGAGATAATCCTCAGTGTCAAACTGCCATAAAAATCGCCGAACGATTTCGTCGCCATGGGATTCTTTTTGATCTGAAATATCAGAACCCATGCGTGTATTTTATTATTACTAGCATTATACATTAAAGAAGCGCGTTTTGGGAAAATTGAAATGGACAAGTTTTTTAGAAAAAATAGATGAAATGCTTAGCATATCATGCTAGAATAATGCCATGGATGATGTAACTAAATTAAAAGTTGATGTGCTTCACGCTGAAGCGCAGGAAAAACAGAAGCAACAACGCTTTCGCCAGATTATTTTGCCAATCGTTATTACCGGTGGTGTGCTTTTGCTGGTGTTGGCAGGTGCCATTGTGCTGGCTGTCAAAGACCCCAGTGGTGCAGGTTTTAAGGCGGGGCAAATCACTTTAATCATCGTCCTTTTCTTGGCTCTGCTACTGGGCGCCTTATTGATTTTTATCCTCATTAAGGCGATTAATGGCTTGTATAAGCTCAACAAGGAATTGCCAAATTATGGCAAAAAAGCTTTAGGTGGCGTTGTTCAGGCTGAAGAAGCGATGCGAACGGCTGCTGACGCCTCGGTAAAACCAGTGTTAAAGGCCCAAGAACTTGGCACAAAAGTGAAACAGGTCGGAAAGAGTTTTAAAGAACGAATGTCTCCGGAAGGAAAGTAAAATGAATCAAACTGGAAAAACAGCAATCATTATTGCCGGTGCGGTTGTTGGCGCGCTGGTAGGCATCAAAGTCGCTATGAACCTGGTGAAAGAAATGGAATTGAACCAGGGTCGTTTCCCGCTTTCGGGCTCTGATAGCTTGCGGGCTGGATTGAACGCTTTTGGCGTCTTGCGCCAATTGACAGGTGGCAAAGGCTAAAAAGGACTGGACTTTTGTTTGAGCTCGTTTTCTTAGGCACTTCCGCCTCGGCGCCGTCTATTCGCCGAGGTTTATCTTCATTGGTGGTCATGCACGATGAGTACCGCTTTATGGTGGATTGCGGTGAAGGCACCCAACGCCAGATTTTGCGTGCTGGTGTTGGCTTTAAGCGCCTCAATCATATCCTTTTAACCCACGGGCACCTGGACCATATTTTAGGATTGGCTGGCTTGCTTTCCACTTTTATGCGATGGGAAGCAATTGATGAAGTCAATATCTACGCCACGCGTCACACGCTTGATCGCGTGCATGACTTGCTCTTTGGCGTTGTGTTGCGTGGGCAGGATCCCGGCATGCCGCTCAATCTGATTGAAGTGACCCCGGGACTCATTTTTAACGCCGAGAAGTTTCAGGTATCGGCTTTTCCGGTCGACCATCGTGGTTCTTCCTCGCTGGGCTATGTTTTTGAGGAGTTCCCTCATCGACCTTTCCTGGCGGATGTCGCCGAAGAGCTTAACATCCCACCGGGTCCCTGGAGAAAAGATTTGGTTCAGGGCAAGGCGGTGACCTTGCAAGATGGGCGAATCATTCAGCCCGACATGGTGCTGGGTGAAGCACGACCCGGCACAAAACTGGCTGTTGTTGGTGATATCGGTAAACCAACGAAAATTTTGGACTATATCAAAGATGCTGATGCCTTGGTGATTGAAGCAACCTACTTGAACGAAGAGTTGGAGATGGCTCAAAAGTTTGGCCACGCCACGGCTGGTCAAAGCGCGCTTTTGGCACGTGATTCCGGCGCGAAACAATTGATACTCAACCATGTATCCAGACGGTATCGTGATGATGCCATTTTGGCTGAAGCTAAAGCGATTTTCCCAAATAGTTTTTTGGCTGCGGATTTCGATACTTTTCAAATCAAAGCCAGTGGACAATAGGCGCATAAGGCTATAGCCCAAAATGTCCACAGCTTGATTCATGTTAGAATCTATCCCAACTATGAATAATCCGTTTAAGCTTGTTCTCGCTTCTGCTTCTCCGCGACGCAGGGAGCTATTGGCTTTGATGGGCTTGCCTTTTGAGACTCGACCTGGGACTTTTATTGAACCGAAACAAGGAAATCAGACCCCACAAAGTTATGTTTTGTCTTTGGCTGCTGCCAAGGCAGATCATGTGCCTGCCCGTGATGGTGAGCTGATTCTTTCGTCTGATACGATCGTGGCTTTTGGTGATGAGCTTTTGGGGAAACCAGCTGATGATGCCGAAGCGCGCGACACTTTGAAAAAATTGTGGGGAAAGCCACACACGGTTTTTACCGCACTAAATGTTTTTGATGTTTCTGCGGATAAGATCTTACAATCGGTGTGTAAAACAACTGTTTTTATGCGCGAATGGACACCAGTAGAGGAAGGCGCCTACATATATAAAGGTAGCTATCGCGATAAAGCGGGTGGCTATGCCATCCAGGATTCGGAATTTCATCCGGTAGAGCGCATTGAGGGCTGCTATGCCAACGTCATGGGTTTGCCTTTATGTCATCTTTATCGGCTTTTCTCACAATTTGGTTTAAGCTTAGCTACGGATTTGCCAGCGGAATGCCAAAAGCACAACGCCATTAGCTGTTCCTTTCACCCGGCTATTTTGGGTCAACCAGTTCTTATTAACTTAGGTTAAATACTATGAAACGACTTTTATTAATCTTAATCCTGATGAGTTTTTTACTTGGCGCATGCGAAGGGCTTAGCCCAACCAAAGCCACGGAAACCCCGGTGCCAGTGGCAACGGCGACTTTGCTTAGTCCAGTGGTGTCTCGTGGTGATTTACCCGACGCCGAAGAAGCTGCCGTGGCTTACTTTAACCTGTGGACGGCAGAGGACTATCCTGCGATGTATGAAAAATTGAGTTCAGCTTCAAAGGCAAGTTTGAGCTTGGAGGATTTTATCGCCAAGCACAAGAAGACGGCGACTGATTTGACGCTTAAAACAGCGACCTTTGAACCTTTGTCTAATCTGCTCAGTACAAATGCTGCCCAGGTGAGCTATCGCCTTCATTATGATACCAACCTTATTGGCACGCTTGAACGCGAGACTCTCATGAATTTATCATTGGAAAATGAGCTGTGGATGGTCAACTGGGAATCCAGCATGATGTTACCGGAACTCACCGAAGGCAACTACCTCGAACTGGTGCTCGATATCCCAACCCGGGGTAATATCTATTCTTCAGACGCATCAAATAACTACCCTCTGGTTGCTCATACTGATGCGGTTTCACTGACCATCATTCCTGGCAACATCAATAAAGACCAGGAGGATCGTTTGGTTGAATTCCTGGCAGGGCTGACCAACCAGACCCAAGAAACCGTAAGAGCGAAGTATGCTTATGCTGCTGCGGATTGGTCGGTGGTGATTGGTGATATTTCTTCTGAAGAAGCTGCCAAAAACAGCAATAGAATTGATAGTTTTGATGGGCTTTATCTAAAGCCTTTCAAATCCCGTTTTTATTATGACAACGGTATTGCGCCGCATGTCACTGGCTACATGCTCGGTATTTCAACTGAAGACCAAGAGCGTTACCAGCGTCTTGGCTACAAAATTGACGAAACCGTCGGCGCAACCGGTCTTGAAAAATGGGGTGAAAAGTATTTGGCGGGCACGCGTGGTGCGGACCTTTATGTCAAAGATGCTGGTGGCAACATCGTCACCAAAATTGCTGCTACTGAAGCCAAGCCGGCGCAGTCGATTACCACCACCATTAACAGCCGTCTGCAATATTGGCTGCAGCGCTCGATGGGCAAGCAAGCTGGAGCAGTAGTCGTGCTTGAAAGGGATACGAGTCGGGTTCTAGCGATGGCTTCCAGCCCCGGATTTGACCCCAATATTTTCAACCCGTTGATTCACACCCATTATGAGGTTTCGGACCTTATTCAAGACGCTGGAAAGCCACTCTATAACCGTGCTTCACAAGGTGTTTACCCTCCCGGCTCCATTTTTAAGGTTATCTCGATGATCGCGGCGTTGCAAACGGGCGTCTTTACCCCGGACCGTATTTACACCTGTGATAGTCAGTGGAAAGAATACGACGGTTGGGTGGGAGATAACTGGACCTTCAAACGGGGTTATGCTTCTGATGGACCCTTGACGCTTGTGCAAGGCTTGATGCGTTCTTGTAACCCTTGGTTCTGGCATATCGGTTTGACGCTATGGAATGATGGCTACAAAACCTCAATTCCTGACGAAGCCCGCACCTATGGTTTGGGTGAAAAGACTGGCATCGAAATTGAAGAGTTTGAAGGCGCAGTAAACTACCCGGATAACGCATTTGAATATTTCCAAATGGCGATTGGCCAGAGCACGCTGCAAATAAGTGCCTTGCAAGCTGCCAACTTTACTGCTGCCATTGGCAACGGTGGCAATTTGCATCAGCCGAGCGTGGTAGAGCGCATAGGTTTTATGGGAGAAGACCCCATTTATACATTTGAACCTAAACTCATCCGTAAAGTGGACACTTTGCCCGAAAATTTGGATGCCGTTTGGGAAGGTATGCGCCAAGTTGTGCGCAACCCTAGCGGAACTGCAGAGTTCCAGTTTACGCGTTTTAGCGGCAACATCTTTGGTAAAACGGGCACAGCTGAAACCGCTTTGGGCATTCCTCATGCCTGGTTTATTGGTTTTACGGACAACAAAGATCCCAACAAACCTGATATCGCCGTTGCGGTTGTTTTGGAGTATGCCGGCGAAGGTTCCGAGATGGCAGCGCCACTTTTTAGACGCGCTGTTTCACTTTATTTTTCAAATGCCGATGAACCTGGTGGCACTTTGCCCTGGGAAGAACGTCCCTATATCCTCAAGGAAGAAGAGGAATAGCCTTTGAGCGCTAAACCGGACCTTCTTCAAGGATTGGTCATCCGTTCACAGGCGGGTTACATGACCGTCCGTACTGACCAAGGTGATTTCCTTTGCCGTGTACGCGGGCGGTTGCGTCGTGGCAGAGCGGAAGGTGACCTGGTTGCCGTGGGTGACCAGGTAATGGTTGAACCTCAGCCCGATGGCAGTGGACGCATTGATGAAGTGCTTGAACGCCACAGCGTGCTTTCGCGTCAGCTTTCCGGTGTCAGTTATGATTACCAACAAATTATTTTAGCTAATCCAGATCAGGCTTTTTTTGTGTTTGCGGCAGCCAATCCTGAACCGCGCTTGCGCATGCTGGACCGTTTTTTGGTCGTGGCAGAACGCGCCCACATTCCAGCGGTGATTGTTGTCAATAAGGTTGACTTGATTGGTAAAGATGTCGCTAAAGAACTTTTTGGTATGTATGAAGCTATAGGCTATCCTGTAATCTATGCCAGCGCCTATACTGGCGAGGGAACCAAAGAACTCCGTGAGCGCTTTGCGGGCAAAATCAGTACCCTGGCGGGACCGTCTGGGGTGGGCAAAAGCAGCTTGATTAATGCTGCCATTCCGGGTGTAAAGCTTGAAGTGGGTGAGGTTAGTCAAACAGGTGTTGGAAAAGGGAAGCACACCACCCAGGTGCGCCAACTCATTCCCTTGCCTGAAGGTGGCTACATCGCAGATGTGCCTGGTTTACGTACGGTTGCACTCTGGGATATTGAAGGCGAGGAGCTTGACGCCTATTTTATCGAGATTGCGCCATTGGTGCCTTATTGCCAGTTCAATGACTGCACCCATAGCCATGAACCCGGTTGTGCGGTTCGTGAAGCAAGTGAGACCGGAAAAATCCATCCCCATCGCTATGATTCCTATTTGCGATTGCGCTTTGGCAAGCCCCAGGATGATATCTTTGAAGAGGACGATGATGAAGAATAGCCCTTTTTTGAAAACATTACGCTTATTTCTTGTTTTTATTATAGTTTTGACCGCATGTGGTCCTAAAACCACAACGACACCCAGCCAAACAGTCACCTCAGCTGGAACGGACGCACCTGTTTTGGTGGAACCCACCGCGACACCCACAGAAGAGCTCCCAAAGGTCTTAAATATCTGCATTGCCCAAGAGCCCCAGAGCCTCTACCGTTATGATGGCCGCAATGACCAGGCAAAGCAGAGCCTATTTGTTGCCCTTTATGGCCCCAACCAAGGCAGAACCTGGCTTTTGGAAAACGCTGAACAAATCGTTGAATCCAACCAAGAGACAGTTAACCCTGAAGAAGGGATGATGGTCATAGCTGCGGATGGCACCGTGCAAGTTTTGCGACAGGGCCTTAATGTCTTCCCTGCTGGCAGTACTGAAGTCGCTGCTTGGGCGTCCGATGCTGGATATCAGCTTACACGTTCTACTACTATATATAAGCTTCGACCAGGACTGTTGTGGTCAGATGGTCAGCCTTTGACCACCAAGGACATCCTTTTTTCCTATCACCTGGCACGCCGACTGGCATTGCCCTCCGAACAATGGGCTTTGGACCGCACTGCTAACCTTGAAGCAATTGACGAACAAACTTTGCGCTGGACCGGTATCCCTGGCTTTAGCGCAAGCGATGCGATGACCTTCTTGTGGAAACCACTCCCTGCGCATTTGCTTGAGAGCATGGACGATGCTGCTTTGACTGATGCAAACTTTGCTGCCATAACACCGCCTGGGTGGGGTGCATGGCGCATTACGGCGTGGGAGAAAGGGACAAAACTCAGTTTTGAGAAAAATCCTAACTTTGTTGGTGAAACTGATCTTTCAAAGACCTTTGACTTCCTGAATTTTATAGTTGAACCCAATCTCGACCAAGCCTTGGCGAAGTTTGAAGCCAAGGAATGCAACGTTTTAGATAAAAGCTATCATCTTGAAGCATTAGAGGATGAAAAGCTCATGGGTTTGGCGGCCCGTCATCAGTTAGTGGTCGAAGATTATGATTTGGTGGAACAATTGGTTTTCAATACCAATCCATTGTTAGCTGAGGGCGCACAAAGCCTTTTGGCTGAAGTGGGTACGCGCCAAGCGATTCAAGCCTGTCTCAATCCCGGAACATTCCTCGCAAAGTTTTTGGATAAGGCATGGCTTAAAGCTCGGGTGGCGGACGGTGTAAATTTTAACCCTTCAGAACACTTTTCGGGTTTGCCTGATGCTGCCGCCAAACTGGAAGAAGTTGGCTGGACATTGGAGGGTGCTAAGGATGGAATCCGTGTGGCACGTGGCGTGCCTAACGTGGAAGATGGGACGGCTTTGCGTTTGACTTTGCTCACTGGGCAAAGCCCACAAAGTGTGGAAATTGCCAATCTTATTAGCGAAACCTTGGCGACTTGTGGTGTCGCAGTGAACCATCAGGGCTTGCCGGTGGCAGAGTTCTATGCACCGGGACCGGATGGCCATCTCTTTGGGCGAAAATTTGACATGGCATTGGTCAACTGGGGCAACCTTTCCTTTCCGTTTTGTGAGTTGTATCTTAGTGGACAAACACCAAGTGCGGACAATTATTGGATTGGGACCAATGTCGCCGGCTTGAATGCTCCTGGCTTTGACTACAAGTGTTTGCAAGGCGGTCAAACATCCGATGAAGCCATGACGACCAGTGTGCCTGCTTTAGTTTTAGTACCTCAGCTTAAAGCGTGGTTAGCATCAGCAGAATTAGCTTTACCCCAAATTCCTCGCTTCGAATTTCTGCACGAAATAACGCCAAAAACACCCTAAAAGCTACAATTAGCTCCTTTTTAGGAGCTAATTTTTTATTTAAACATCATATTAATTCAATTAGTCATCTTGACATTCGTCCTGCTTGACAGGATTTCAGCCCTATGTTAATATTTTTAAGCTAAGACCCATTTTTTGGGTAAGTCTCTGGGCAG
>CAZUZM010000073.1:0-8473 GCA_964624615.1 uncultured Anaerolineaceae bacterium | reverse complement strand
GGATCCAACGCAACAGTTAAAATCTGCTGTATAATTGGAGTGACCTCACAATGAAAGGACACATTATGGACGAACAATTTAACAACCAAGCACAGGAAGCCGGTGACCAACTCAATCAAGCTGCTGAACAATCCTGGCAAAACCTTGAAGCTGCGGCAAATCAAGCCGCTGAACAAACCCAGGCTGCTACAGAACAAGCTTACCAAGGCTGGCAGGCACCTCAGGCAGCCCCTCAGATGCCACAGTATGCACAAGACGACCCCAATCGCTGGACTGGTGAGCTCTATACACCCGAGGTGACCCCACCTCACCAAGCCTACCAACAAGCGCCTGGAACCAGCTATATCGACGCGCAACCAGTCGGCATGCAAACCCCACCTCCAATTCAGAAGGAAAAGGACAAATTCCCAGTGTGGGCGATTGTACTCATCGTCTTGCTCGTACTCTGCATCTGTGTTGCCTGCACCGTTGTTCCCTTCGCTTTCTTGGTTAAATTCCTGACACAAGCGGTGCGCTTCTAGTTCACTTTAATGAATCAACTAAAAAAGACTGCATGATGCAGTCTTTTTTGATGCCTCTACCAGCAGCATATTTCTTAATCCTCGCCAAAGCCCAGAATTCGCATTTCAACCTGAGACATGTTAAACTTAAAGATTGCATGACACGGGTGTGATGCAAAGGATGATTTATGGAGTCGAAAGCAACTTTTCTTATCGTCGGTCTGGGTAATCCCGGCTTAAAATACCGCAAAACGCGGCATAATTTTGGATTCATGACGCTTGACGCACTTTCCGATGCATTGTCGATTCCTTTATCCAAGCTCAAGTACAAGGCAATGATCGGTGAAGGACGCTTGGGTGACGCCAAACTGGTACTCGCACGCCCTCTGACTTTTATGAACCTGTCTGGCGAGTCGGTTTGGCCCCTTGCCAAGTTCTTCAAAGTACCCTTCGAAAACATTTTAGTCATCCATGATGACCTTGACCTACCCCTCGGCGTGCTGCGCATGAGACCCGGTGGCAGTGCGTCGGGCCAGCGTGGTGTTGCTTCCATCATCCACAAACTTGGCACCCAAGACTTTCCGCGTTTGCGCCTGGGCATTTCTCGCCCACCTGGACAAATGGATCCTGTGGATTACGTGCTCGAAAAGTTTCTTCCAAACGAAGAAAACCTCCGGGATATCGTCATCAAAGAAGCTGTGGAAGCCATACAGGTCTTTGTCCGCGAAGGCTTAAGCCCCGCTATGAACAAGTTTAATCACGATGTCAGCTGAACGTAAAATCCTTGAACACTTTTCTGGTTTGACAGCCTATCAGACCTTGCTTGAAAGCTTGCGCCAGTTACAGCATAAAACCTCTGAGCGCCATGGCTTAGGACTCCCGCGTACAGCAAGATTAGCCCTGCTTGCTCGTTTGCAGCTGGATTTACAAGTGCCCATGCTCCTGCTGACCAACCGCTCGGATCGTGCTTTAGCCCTCTTTGATGAATTGAGCTTTTGGTTACCTGAGGGTAACAATCTCTATTTTCCTGAACCCAATCCGCTTTTTTACGAAGCGATGGCATGGTCAGAACGTACCCGTTTAGACCGCCTGAGCGTTTTTTCCCAACTTGCACGCCAACAGCTACCCGGCATAAGCCATGATGGTAGCGCTCCGGCAACCATCATTGCACCAATCCGAGCGGTGATGACTCGAACCATCCCACGGCGTGACTTCCTGATTGCCACGCAACGCCTCAAAATCGGGGATAAACGCGACCTCATTCAAACCATCGAAAAACTGGTCGGCATTGGCTATGACTACAATAATATCGTCGTTCAACCCGGACAATTCGCCCGCCGCGGTGGCTTGATTGACATCTGGTCTCCCGGTGAGCCCAGCCCTATCCGCTTTGAGTTTTTTGGTGACGAGATTGACACCATTAAAAGTTTCGACCCTACCACCCAACGCAGCCAGGAAAACCTGAAAACCGCCCTCATTTTTCCCGCCAATGAAGCTTTACCAGAAAAAGCGGCTGTCAAAGAGGATGAAACCAAGCAACCCATCGAAGCAAAAATCGCCTCGATCTATCGTTTCCACTCAACACTTCTAGATTACTTGCCAGAAAATGCTTTGGTCTTGCTTGACGGCGAAGAGTTCATTTCCGCTGCCGCATTGGACATCGAAGAAGATGCCATATCGCGCCGCAATGACATGATTGCCAATCATGAGCTGGACGAAAAAGCACCGGTGCCATATTTCACGTGGTCTGAACTCAACGACAGTTTCAATCAAAAGCAAGTTTTGGAGCTTGGTCACACCCAGGCTTTAGGCGGTAGTGCGCTAAGCGCTCTGTTTGATCCCGGCCCACGGTTTGCTGGACGCCTCAAAGAGTTCCAGGAACATCTCAAGCTTTTAGAGGGCAGTAAGGAGAGCTGGACCGTTGTCTCACGTCAGGCAGCCCGCTTGAAACAGCTTTGGTCTGAAACGCTCGACCCCCATGAACCGCAAGAAAGTCTGGACAACTTTATGGAATCCAGCCTATCGGACGGTTGGGTGCTTCACACATCGAAAACACAAGCCCATCACCTGCTGACCGACAGCGAAATCTTTGGCTGGAGCCGTCCCCAGGCGCGTCGCCGACCGATGCTCTTCGCTGAAGCACCCGAATCCCTATTGGATGATTTCAAGCCAGGCGATATCCTTGTCCACGTCGACTACGGTATTGGTGAATTTGTCGGGCTTCACCGCCCAATTCTACAAGGTGAACAGCGCGAATACCTTGCCATTGCCTATAAAGACAATGACATGCTCTACGTTCCCATTCAACAAGCCGACCGCCTGACACGCTACATCGGTGCCGATAGCACCAAGCCCACCCTCAACCGCTTAGGCGGCTCGGAGTGGATGTTGACCAAATCGCGAGTGAGTGGCGCGGTGGCTGAGGTCGCCACCGAATTGTTAGACCTTTACGCCAGGCGCGAATCGGTCAAAGGCTTCAGTTTCTCGCCTGACAGTGATTGGCAAAAAGAGTTGGAAGCTTCCTTCCCTTACATCGAAACGCCAGACCAACTCGAGGCGATTCAAGAAGTCAAAGTCGACATGGAAAGCGAGCGCCCCATGGACCGTTTGCTTTGCGGTGATGTAGGCTACGGTAAAACTGAAGTCGCCCTGCGAGCCGCCTTCAAAGCTGTGTCAGATGGCAAACAGGTGGCCGTGCTTGTGCCGACCACTGTCCTCGCCCAACAACACTACGAAACTTTTCGCGACCGTCTCAGCGTCTTTCCGGTTCACGTCGACATGCTTTCACGCTTTAGAACACCCAAAGAACAAGATCAAATTGTAAAGCGCCTCAATGATAGAAAACTGGATATTGTCATCGGCACGCACCGACTTTTGTCTTCCGACGTTCAATTTGCCGATTTAGGTTTAGTCATTATTGATGAGGAACAACGTTTTGGCGTGACCCATAAAGAGCACCTCAAAAAGCTACGCTCCGAGGTCGACGTGCTTACGCTCACAGCCACGCCTATCCCGCGCACGCTCTACATGGCACTCAGTGGCGTGCGTGATATTTCCACCATCAATTCCCCACCTGAAGAGCGCATGCCAGTGCTCACCCATGTGGGACCCTACGACCCCAAAATGGTGCGCGAAGCCATCATCCGCGAGATTGAACGTGGTGGCCAAGTCTTCTTTGTTCATAACCGGGTGCAATCCATCGTTGCCATGTACCATCAGCTTCAAAAATTGGTGCCTGAAGCCCGAATCGGTATCGGTCATGGCCAGATGCACGAAAAGCAACTTGCCCGTGTGATGGAAGAATTTACCAGCGGTGAAATTGACGTACTCCTTTCTACAACGATCATTGAAAGTGGTCTTGATATCCCCAACGCCAACACGCTGATTATTGACCGTGCCGACACGTTCGGCTTGGCGCAACTTTACCAACTGCGCGGCCGGGTTGGTCGTGGTGCACAACGTGCCTATGCTTATCTCTTCCGTGACCGCCGCCGTTTACCCACCCCGGAGGGTGAAGAACGCCTTGAAATCCTCGCCGAAAACGCACGTTTGGGTGCAGGTTATAGCATTGCCATGCGTGACCTTGAAATGCGTGGCGCGGGCGACCTTTTGGGCACTCGCCAATCGGGATATATTAGTGCGGTTGGCTTTCAGCTTTACACCCGGCTTCTCAGTCAAGCGGTACGTCGCTTGCGCCAAAGCGGTGATCCTGAATCCATGCCCAAACTCCCCAAACCCAGCCTCACAGAACTTCCCAGCCTGGATATCAATGTGGATCTACCCCTTGGCGCTGACATTTCACCCGAATACATCCCCGACCAAGACCTGCGCCTCACACTGTACCGACGTATCAGCGCACTACGTGATGAAGAAAGCATCGCGCTAACCGAAGCGGAATTTCGCGACCGTTTTGGTGAATTGCCCTCCGGCATGCAAGACTTGTTCTACACCATGCGAATAAAAATCATGGGTGAGGCACGAGGTTTGGATGCTATAGGTTTTTCAGGCAAATCAATTGTTCTCAGCTTCCCCGCCCTGCCCAAAGGCGTCAAAGACCGCGGATTACCTGAACTGGATGGACCCGTCCAGGTCGGGAGCAACGCTTATTGGATAAGAGTCAAAAGCCAGGAAAGAGAAGACTGGCAAAACCTCCTCATTGAGGTACTACAGCAACTCCCTTTAATGCAGCGTTAAGCCTTGGCACACCCCAGGCAAATTTTCAGCCAAACAAAATCTGATAGAATCAGCCCTGTATGAATGACCTGGAAAACCACGAAACGGTGAACCAATCACCTACCCGACACCCGTACAAGCCATGGCTTTGGTTAGGCGCTACCCTTCTCATTTTGGGTGGCTTAGCCCTCGCCATCCTCGGTTTTTGGCGACCATACACCCTGGTTGTAGATGGCCAAAGCTATCAGACCAAAGCGTTGGTTTTTCGTGCGGGCACGCTACTCAAACAAGCCGGGTTATCCCTTGGTGGAGATGATAAAGTTTCCACCGACTTGAATACCTTCAGTCTGAATATCCCCGAAATCATTCATGTGACCCGTGCGCGTCAAGTTGAAATCTTAAGCGCTTCCAAAATTCAGCAACTGAATACTACCAAAACCTTCCCAATCGATCTTATTAACGAAGCCGGCTTTCAATTCTTCCCCAACGACCTCATCCTTCAAAATGGCGAAGTGATTGATCCTTACAAAGCGCTCCCATTAGGTCAGGAAGCTGTGCTGGAATATTACCCGGCAAAAGTCATTCACCTTGACGATCATGGCAAGTCGCGCACGTTTTCAAGCCAAAAAGACACCCTGGCAGAAGCCTTTGCCGAAAAAGGAATCACCATTGAGCCGCATGACCGCCTTTCCATGCCACTCGAAACCCAGTTAGCTTCGACCAACGAAGTTGCCATTCAGCGCGCGCATCGCGTTGTCGCCTACATGGGTGACATGAGCTTTAGCAGCTTCAGTGCCGCAGAATGCGCTGAAGAAGCCCTGCTGGACATCGGCATGCCTTTGCAAAACCTGAATGTTATTGCTCCACAAACCAGCTCAGATGACCCATCACAGCTCACTGAAGAAACTATCAAAGTCGTCCAGGTAACCGAAGCTTACCAATGGGTTAAGGAAGAAACACCCTACAATAACACTTACGACCTCGACCCCAATGCCGAATTAGACACCACCAGTGTCCTGGTACCCGGACAAACCGGTTATGTGGTCACCCGCAGCATCACCCGCCTGGAAGATGGGATCGAAAGCATGACCTACCCCAGCCAACACTGGAAAGCCAGTGACGCCAAAGACGGTGTTTTGGGACGGGGCACCATGCCTGTCGTCAAAACAGAAGTCGTGGATGGTGTCACGATTGAGTACTGGCGCAAAGTTAGCGTTTATGCCACGTCTTACCATCCAGCCGAATTTGGCGGCGATGCCAGAACCGCCTCAGGTCTGCCACTGACCAAGGGCATTGTTGCGGTTTCGTTGGCCTGGTATCGCAGTGGCATGAATGGCCAACGCGTTTTCATACCAAATTATGGACATGGCATCATTGCCGACAATGGCGGTGGCATTCCCGGCCGTTATTGGATTGATCTCGGCTATGACGACGAAAACTACGTGGGCTGGCATCACTGGACCACGCTCTATTTCCTTACACCTATCCCAAGTTATATTCCGGCGGTCCTCCCATGAAATTTTTAGACACCCACGCAATCCTTAGAAAACACCATATCCGACCTAAAAAATCATTGGGTCAAAACTTTTTGGTTGAGCCGGCTGGATTAAAAAAAGTCCTGGCAGCTGCGTCGTTAAAAGGGGATGAACAAGTTCTCGAAATTGGACCGGGTGTCGGAAGCCTGACCGTGCTCTTGGCTCAAACTGCCAAAGCCGTTATCGCCGTTGAAATTGACAACCAACTCTTTCCGGCACTTCAAGAAGCCCTAACCAATTATCCAAACGTCAAAGCTATACATGGCGACATCCTGGAGACCGATCTTGAACCCCTTGTGCAAAATGATCCTTTCGTGGTCGTTGCCAACATCCCGTATTACATCACTTCAGCCATCATTCGCCACCTCTTAGAAGCTCAAAAGCGTCCGAACCATATGATTTTAACCATTCAAAAAGAAGTGGCTGAACGCATTATCGCCCGGGACGGCAAAATGAGCCTGCTGGCACTATCCGTCCAGGTCTATGGCAGGCCAGAACTTGCCGCCACCATTCCTGCCGGTGCTTTCTATCCCGCACCGGATGTCGATTCTGCCGTCCTGAAACTAAGCTTGTTTGAAAAGCCACTCATCCCTGAAGAACACATGGAAACCTTCTTCAAACTGGCAACAGCCGGTTTCTCTCAAAAACGAAAAACTTTGCGCAACTCGCTTAGTGGCGGTCTGGGGATCCAAACCCAGGAAGCTGAAACCCTCCTCAATCGAGCAGGGATTGAAAGCAACCGACGCGCCGAAACACTCTGTTTGGAAGAATGGAACCATCTGGTGATGGCGTATTTAGCTTTGCTAGCTGGATAACATGCAACCTAATTAGCAATAGGGGCTTTGCTTGGCACACCAACCGCGCGCGGGAATTCTGCCGGCGTTGGCTTAATCTTTTCAATCACCACTAAATAGCGTTCATCTTCAAGCCCTGGTAAGACCACCTGTTTAAGATCCAGCAGCTTACCACCCATCAAACGAATCGCGTTTCGCGCCGCTTCTGCTTCACTTTTCGCGCTGGACCCTTTTTGCATAATGACCCTGCCACCCACCTTGACCAAGGGCAGCAGGTATTCGACTAAGGTCGGCATCGAAGCCACCGCGCGTGCCAAGGCGATATCAAAAAACTCGCGGTACTGCCAATCCTGACCTAAAGTTTCCGCGCGTTCAGAAGAAACAATCACCTGTTTCATACCCAAAACCCGCGCTACTTCCTGGCAAAAACCGGCTTTCTTTTTAATCGATTCCACTAGTGTTAACAATGACTTGGGATGGACAATTTTTAAGGGTAAACCCGGGAATCCTGCACCCGTGCCCACATCAATCATGCTTGGCTCGTCTACATCGGCTGGAAAAGCTTGCAAACAGGAAAGCGAGTCCAAAAAATGCTTGGTGCGAATGCCTTCAAGGTCACGAATAGCGGTCAGGTTGAAACGCGCATTCCATTCCATCAGCATTTCTTCATAGTCTGAAAACTGTGCCATCTGGGCATCATTCAATTCAACGCCAAACAAAGCATGTGCTTGTTCTATCCACTCATGTCGCATGTTCAAACACTCCTTGCCAGGCTTTTGAGGCGGGCAATAACCATATCAGCCGCCACGGTATTCATGCCACCTTCGGGGATAATCACGTCGGCGAAGCGTTTACTGGGTTCGACAAACTCGATAAAACTCATACGCACGGTGGTGAGATATTGGGTAATGACCGAATCGACCGTTCTGCCACGTTCGCTCACATCGCGCTGCAGGCGACGAATGAAGCACAAGTCCTGATCGGTATCCACAAAAAGCTTCATATCAAACAGGTTCCGCAGAGTCGGTTCGGTAAAAATCAAAATACCTTCCACCAGCACAATCGGTTTCGGGTAGATGATTTCCGTTTCCGCAGCACGGGTATGTTTTTTGAAGTCATAAACAGGTAAAGCCACCGACTCGCCTTTGCAAAGGTTGTGAATATGCTCAATCAAAAGCTCGGTTTCCAGTGAATCAGGATGGTCATAGTTGACCTTAGCGCGTTCTTCCATCGACCGCCAACTTTGGTCACGATAGTAGGCATCATGTGGCAAAACCGAAATTTTATCCTCACCAATCTCACGCACGATTGCTTTGGTTAGGGTTGTTTTTCCAGAGCCGGATCCACCAGCGATTCCAATGACAAAACAGGGCTTCTCGTTTACCATATCTGAATTATACATGCCTTTCGGTTATAATCAGCAAAGGAGATAAAACATGACAGCAACCATTATTGACGGAAAAAGCCTCGC
>CAZUZM010000072.1:0-8482 GCA_964624615.1 uncultured Anaerolineaceae bacterium | reverse complement strand
GCGTTCGGTCAGTCTTATCTTGGGCATCATTTTACCACTAAGTCGGGAGAATGAAAAAATGCCACCCATCAAACCGGTGGCATTTTGTATGCAGGGCTATTCGCCTAATCGTTATTGGGGTCTATAAGTTCGCGGGTGAACTCTTCTGGCTTACCCTCGGCGATGTCTTCAGCCTCATGGTCAAGGTCTTTTATCGCTTCTCCGACCTCAATTTCTGCCTTTTCAGCGATGATTACAACGTCTTCCAATGGAGCCATTAATGCAGTATCCAATGCATCAAGTTCCACCAGTTCTTCCTGGCGCTCTTCTTCGGTGATGTCTTCCAGGTCTTCTCCGTCCACAAAAGCAGCCTCTTCCAAGGTTTCCTCGATGTCTTCAGTTTGTTTGGGCTTGAAAATGGTATGGCGCAGAATGAGTGCAATAATGGCTAAAATCATCACCACCAACATCACCGTTTGGTTGATATTGATGCCGCTTTTGGTCAGCGAGGGCACCAGACGCACAAATTCCAAGCCGAAACGAATGGCAGGATAAAACACCAGGTAAAGCAAAATCAAATCGCCTTTATACAGTTTTTTCTTGCAAACACGGCCAATGACCAGAAGCACGATGGCTGCTAAAATGTTGAGGATGAATTCGTAAAGGAACAAAGGATGATAGCGTTCAATCAACTCAAAACCCGGGTAGCGATAAGGCTCTTCGATCTTGATTGCCCAGGGCAAATTGCTGGGTTTTCCGTAAAGTTCCTGGTTAATAAAATTGCCCCAACGGCCAATGCCTTGCGCTACCAAAAGACCTGGCGCAATATAATCAGCCCATTCTGCGAAACTCATTTTCTTGACCTTGGTGTAAATCCACAAAGCAATCGCACCACCAATCACACCGCCAGGGATGCCCAAGCCACCATTCCAAATCTGTAAAATCAGCAGGGGGTTTTTAAGGTACTCCGCGGTGCTGATACCGTCAAAATAACCTGGGGTAAAAACATGCCACAAACGCGCACCAATGATGCCGCCAATCAATAGCCATGGCAAAACATCCACGATTACTTCGGGATTTTTACCGTTCTTTTTGGCCTGCCATGCGGCAATCAAAGCCGCAATCACTGCGCCTAAAATAATCAACAGGGCATAATAGCGAATAACAATTTTTCCAATAGCAAAACCTAAACGAGGATCCATAATGTCCCTTTCTAATCCAGCTTTTCAGCTTCTTTTCCGGCTTGATTTTTGACCGCAACAAGTCGCAGTACAGCAGTCAGATGTGCCAGTGCCGCAATTATACCAAGAGCAATCGGCACAATGCCAAACAGAAGTCCAACAATCATGACAATGGCTCTTTCCACACGGGTCATCACACCCACTTTCGCGTTATAGCCTAGTGCTTCCGCCCTCGCGCGGGCATAAGAAACCATCACCGCCCCACTGGCAGCGCTAAAACAAAGCATGATACCTAATAAATCATTTTGGGTTGCATACCAATACAAGATACCCGCAAAAACAAAAAGCTCATCATAACGATCGATGAAAGAATCTAAAAACGCGCCAAACTTAGAGCTTTTACCGCTTAACCGTGCCATGGTGCCATCCACTGCGTCCAAAGGCGCCATCACCAATAAGGTCACACCTGCCCAAAGGGGATAGCCTAAGGCAACCAATACGGCTGCAGCAACACTCCCAAACAGCCCTAAAACCGTAACGTGGTTAGCGGTTAGACCCACGCGCATAAAAGCTTTAGCAATGGTTTCCAAAACGCCTCTAAAAACCTTGCGTAGCGCAACTTCAAAATTGAATGGTTCTTGTTTCTTCATGTTCATCGCTAAGCCAAGTCACTTTCATCTGAGAGGAAATTGTCATCTTCTTCCAAAATTTCACGTTCCTTTCCACCACTCTGCGCCGGTCCAATGACACCACGCGCTTCAAGTTGGTCAACTAACCATGCTGCTTTTGGATAGCCGATACGCAGCTGACGTTGCAGAAAAGAAGCACTGGCGCGTTTTTCCTTGCGTACTAAAGCAATAGCTTCGGTGATAATGCCTTCGTCGCTATCCTTTTCACTGTCTTCCAAGACAATGGCTTCCCACGGCGCTTCTTCTTCCACCTCTTCTATTTGCGCTGCCTCCGGCAACGATTCAGCAGGCTTCTCAAAAGCTTCCACTGGAATGGATTGTTTCTCGAGAGCTGAATTTTGAGCCCACCAATCCAACACGTTTTGGATTTCCTTATCCGTCACCATCACGCCCTGTGCGCGTTGAAGCGCACCCGTTTTGGGATTTAGGAAGAGCATATCGCCTTTGCCTAATAACGACTCAGCACCATTAGCGTCAAGGATAATACGCGAATCAGTACCGCTTGACACGGTAAAAGAAATACGAGTCGGGAAGTTTGCTTTAATCAATCCAGTAATGACATCTGTACTGGGCCTTTGGGTAGCCACAACGAGATGCATACCCACCGCGCGTGCCTTTTGAGCCAGGCGCACAATGGCCGTTTCTGTATCCACGCGCGATGTGATCATCAAATCAGCCAACTCATCAATCATAATAACAATACGCGGCATGATTTCTTTGCCACTTTTTCGCATGCGTTTGTTATAGGTGTCCAGGTTTCGCGCCTGTACTTTTTCCAGTTTTTGGTAACGCACATCCATTTCGGTCGTTGCCCAACGTAACACTGCCATAATGCGGTCCGTGTTGGTCTCAACCTGACCAAAGAGGTGCGGCAACCCGTTAAAGCGATTGAGTTCCACCCGTTTTGGGTCAATCATGACCAGTTTGAGTTCGTCCGGGTGATTGTTCATCACCAAACTAAGCGTAATAGACTGAATACACACCGATTTACCAGAGTTGGTCGTTCCTGCAATAAGCAAGTGAGGCATGCTCGAGAGATCAGAAACCAGGGGCAAACCAGAAACATCCCGTCCAAGTGGTAGGGCTAAAGGTCCCTTTATTGCTAAAAATTCCGGTGATTCGAGCAATGAACGCAAATGGACAGTGCTGACTTCGGTGTTCGGCACCTCGACCCCAACATAAGCTTCGCCAGGCACGGGTGCTTCAATACGCAAACGCTCCGCCTTGAGCGCCAGAGCAAGGTCCTGAGAAAGCTTAGAAATTTGCGAAACGCGCACTTTATGCTTTTCGTCACCGCTTTTATCAAGATAACCGGGTTCGACAGCATATTGGGTCACGGTGGGCCCCACCCGATAACCGATGACCCGCGCGGGAACGCCAAAGTCGTCCAAGGTTTTCTCAATCAGTCCCGCATTCATGTTGATAGTTGCTTGGTTTTCAGCCACCATTTTTTCAAGTGCTAAGAGTGAGAGAGGTGGCAAATCATAATTGCTGACGGATTGCTTTATCGGTCTTCTGTCTCGGATAGGTTTGGTTGAAGGATCTAATGCACGCCTTTTTTCTTCGAAATCTTGGGCGCGACGCGGCTCTTGATTTCGTTCCTGCCTCGGTCGCCTTATCACCACTTCCTCAACGGGTGTTAAAGGATCTGACCTCACTCGCTCTGGCAGTGCTAAAGTTGTTTCAGGTTCAGCCAATTCTTTTTGGCTCCATTTTTCCATGGAGGGCAATTGTTTTAGCCCTGCCTTGCGGGCCGCCCAACGTTCTAATTTTGCTAATTGATTTGAGCCATACAAGAAAAGCACAATGCTAATGATCAATAAGACCAAGCCAGCCCCGATGCGTCCCAGGACATTGACCAACAAAATTGAAAGGCCAAAGCCGACAATACCACCCAAGCTGTTTCCAGCGCGAACTTTGCTCACGGCTTCTGCCAAGGAGCCCGACATATCCACAAAACAGGAAAGAACGCCAAGCAAGAGGAAGAACGCCAATTCAAGCAGCAAAACCCTGCCAATCTTCACGTGTTTTGCTTGGTTTCTGCGCCAAAGTAGAAGCAAAGCTCCAGCTAAAAATATCGCCCCGGACACAAAAAACCGACCGATGCCAAAGCTTTGTTTAAGAATCAACACCAAAGGACTAATAAGCCCACCTTTGGTCAAGCTAAAAACGCCCAAAAGCAAAACCGCTCCGAATGAAAGTAAGAGTACACCTAAAAGATCCTGGGCAAATTTTAAGCCCTGTTTACCCTTCCCCGGACCAGCCTCTCTTTGAGGTTCTGACCGCTGAATAAACTGAAATCCCTGCCCTGATGAGATGGTTTCTTGTCGCTTGTTTTGCCTTGATTCTGCTTGAGACACAATAATACGCCTTCCTTCGATAGCTATTGGTTCTGATGATGCACTATTCGTGCCAGAGCAAGCAAAAAAGAGCCTCCGCGAAGGCTAGAGGCGCAAAGTAAAAGCCCTTAGGCTTTGTATTCGTCTTCCATTTCGATGAGAATTTGGGTCACATTTTCCAGTGCTACACGTTGTTTGCGATAGAGATCTGCCTCAGAGATGGAGAGTTTACGAGCGACCTCACGCACTTTTTCACCTTGCACAAATTTGAGATCCAAAATATTGTAAAGAATCCAATCGCTGGTGTATTTGCGTTCACCTTCTGGTCGTACTTTTTCAATGGCCGTTTTGAGCGCAGCACGTAAAGCATTATTGCGATTGCCTTCATGTGCTTCGAGGTTTGCGTCTACCAACTTGAATTGCAAAAGCGGATTATTGGTCAGTTTCGGTCCACCCCAGTAGTGGGTCATCGCATCCCGCACCCAGGCAAAAACCTCGGGATTCGACTCGCGCACGCTACTTTGATATAAGCCTTGTCGGTCATAACTCGTACGCGCGCGTAAATCCTGAATATAATCCACATCAGATTGCAAGGTGGCGATGGTATCAATCACATGCGTTTGTAGCTGACGGTCCATCAATGCCAAGCTGGCGCGTTCAGTCAGAATCTTGACTGCTTCCAGGGCATCCTCTTCCATAACTTCACCAGATCGCGCAAAACCACAAATGCCGAGGAACTGCACGTTTTCCGTGTCAATGGCATGGTCTAATGGCACGAGGTAAATGTCGCCCCATGCCAATAAACCTGTGTTGTCATTGAAAGACTGTTTGAGACTTTCCAGGGTGTTTTCAGCCATGGGCACATTGGCAAGAATACTTTTATCGCCAGCATGCACCACCCGGTCGAATTTATCCCCTTCTAAAACAGCGATAAAACAGCCGGGGCTTTGCAGTCGGTCACAAATGGTTGCCACAATCGTTTCCAGGAATTGGTCCAGGTCTTTTTTAGTCAACATCCGGTCTTGCAGGTTTTGAATCAGCTCCAAATCACCACGGTCTTCACCTCGGAACAAGAACTGCTCCATTTGTGGCGACAAAATGGTAATCAGATATTGCATAATAAGCATCGTGGCAACCATGATGACCGGGATGTATTCGTTGTAAGGATCACCCTGGCTCAGCCCATAACGTCTGGCCAAAGTAGTCAAAGCCAATACAATAGCTGCCACGAATGGGCCACGCAACAGCCAGCGCAACAGGCGGCTCTTAATCGCGCGGTCCGTCCACTGCAAACCAAAGAATGAAACCACATAAGCCATCACAATCAAGGTTGGGATGGTTAAGGCTGCGCCTGCGATAGAGGTCAGCCAAAAGAAATCCGGATGGGCAGATAAAAAGCTATTGCCATGGAACAGGAAAATGATGCTGGTGAGCGCAGGCACAGCTGCACCTGCCAGTAAATAGTAGAGGCGTCGGCGACTGGTTGTTGTAATGCTCCGCTTGGTAGCGCGAACGAGGTTCGTACTCGCCAGAAACATCACCAAAAGGTAATACCACCCGACCCAATAGGTCACCTGGTTACGCTCCAGATAATACATCGGTGCTTTGATTTTTGCCATACCACCAACAGTAATACCAAACCACACTAAAACAGCTAGAACGAGGCTGATGCCATAGACCGCATAAACTACTTTTCGTCGCCTGCCCCGGCTGGGACGACCAGTCAATGTCAGGATTACATCCGAAAAGTGCAGATAAACTGCCGGCAAAACCACCAAACCCGTCCATTTCAGTTGCAACCAAAACTGGGTTATGGCTTCCTGGTTCGAAATCGCAGCGATTGTTTCGCTGGAATAAATGAGCATGACACAAATCAAAATCAAGCTAAAAGTCTGGGCAATGCGGTCACGCCAATTAAAGCCCAAGGCATACATAAACAGGGCAATTGCGGTGATGGTCACCCCAGCCGTCAAAATTTGGTTGAGGGTCTCCAAGACCACAGTCAGATTGACAACAACGGTTCTCAAAAGCAAGGCTTAACCAATCCTTTTCTCAAAAAACACAGCCGGATCCTGGTTGGGAAAATACTGTTGCATAAAACCACTCATCGCATACCCACATTTTTGTGCCAGGCGCACCATTGGGTCATTGCGCAGTGGTACATCCAAAAGTACCCGGTTGTACTTATTGCTCTGAGCCCATGTTTCACAAACGGCTAACATGGCGGTGGCAATACCATTACTTCTGGCGTCTTCCATGACCACCAGGTCGGTCAACCGCACCGTTTTGGGCAAACGATTAACATCAAGAACCATATAGCTTAAAAGATGTTCTTCAATCATACCAACGAAAACCATATCAGCCCGACGCCAATGATCTACCATTGTTTCTTGCTCTCGCGGGTAGGGCAAATTAACTTCACGAGGTAAACGAATACGCAGGAAAGAGAATTGTGAACTATTTTCTTCATTCCGGATTTCTTGTTTAAAGGCATGCCTGCTAGGGACATGATGCTCAAACGCTAACATCCGCTCAAAGTAAGTTTCATCTGCCAAAAAGATATTTAGTTTTGCCATATTATCCTCTTTATTCGAAATCCTTATTCCTTAGCATCAACATGAATGATGATAATACAAACATCCGATACCTCGCCTTTGTTATTCAAGGCTGTCAAACGTACGAGATAAGGACCTGGTAACAATTCATTGGTATACCAGTTACCAATACTTTCTTCTTTTTTAACACCATTCCCCGCGGAAATAGTCTGCCAATTAGGCTCACCCATCGTGGAATAATCAAACTGATAGCTTCCCAAACTGGGTGTATTGACTGTGCCCATAAAACGCACAACACCATCTGCATGCTCATTGTGCATGGGATCGGTAATCTCCAACACGCCTGCCACGCAGTTGGTATCCAAGCCTTCAACTTCAGCTTGTGGATAAGGCGTGGGTGTTGGGGTGGCATCCTCAGGCACTTCTATCGAAGCGGGATCAATCGTTGGCGTGGGTGTAGACAACTTATCAATTGTCGCCGTGGCATAGCTCGGCGCTTGCTCAAGCTCGCCAACCAAAATGGTGGCCACCACAAACTCAGCAGCGGTTAGCAAACCCACCAAGAACAAGACCGTGGCAGCTTTGACCATATTGCGTTGCCCGGCTTCGCGTTCCAAGCCATAAACAGCTTTATTCTTTTCTTCGTATGCCAAATAGAAGCGGCGAAAAAAGATAACCGCTACCACGCCCAAAATAATGTAAATAGGCGTCTCAAATTCAGCCAAAAATCTTATGACTGATTCCATCGTGCTTTAGAAAACGGGCAAATTACATTCGCCCGACCATTGTCCTTACAATTTTCATAAGTTTAGGTGCGATGATATCGCCGGTTTCCAACACTTCCTCATGGGTAGCCTTATTGGTACCATCCGGGTCGATTTTGTTGGTGATGGTTGAGATGCCCAAAATGCGCATGCCACCATGTTTGGCGACAATCGCCTCCGGCACGGTAGACATTCCCACCGCGTCCACACCAACCATCTTCAAAAAGCGACAGTCGGTTGGGGTTTCAAAAGTCGGTCCAGAAAGACACACATAAACGCCTTCGTGCATGGGGATGCCCAATTCCTGGCTGGCCTCGCGGGTTAGTCTGATATATTCCGGGTCGTAAACCTGGCTCATATCCGGAAAACGCGTGCCAAACTCGTCCAGGTTTGGACCGCGCAGGGGGTTCTCACCTGCCATCGGCAAAAGCGCCAGATGGTCGGTGATGATCATCAGGTCTCCAGCATTAAAGCTATCGCGCAGACCGCCAGCAGCGTTGGTGACAATCAGTTTTTTGATGCCCAGGCGTTGCATGACACGGATAGGTAAACCAATTTGTGAAATGCCATGCCCTTCATAAAAATGGGTACGACCCTGAAGGACAAGCACTTTTTTACCTTCCAAATCACCTATCACCAAGCGCCCTTTGTGACCAGGCACAGTAGAGACCGGCCAGTGGGGCAATTCACGCGTGGGGATAATGGTAGGATTTTCAATGGAGTCAGCTAACTCGCCGAGGCCCGAACCCAGGATCAGTGCGATTTCAGGTTGCACGCTTGTTCGCGCGCGAATGGCGTCACTAGCTGCGTCAATTTGTTCGATCGTGATGAATTTTGACATCTTTTTCTCCTGTCAGTTAATAGAGTGATTATATCATTGATAGCTGGCTGGCATTCCAGCCAGGTCATCGTCAACCCCATTAACGAAAAATCTCCTTGTGGAAGGAGATTAATCTGACTGTTATTTTCTAAATG
>CAZUZM010000071.1:0-8553 GCA_964624615.1 uncultured Anaerolineaceae bacterium | reverse complement strand
CACCGAGGAAGATTGCCAGAATATTGTTGTTGGTCGCGCCAATGGCTTTCATGATACCAATTTCACGCGTTCTTTCAAGGATGGCCATGGTCATGGTGTTGGCAATACCAATCGCTGCAACCAACAGGGCGATTGCGCCAACGCCACCAAAGACAATTTGCATTACCGCATAAAAACTATTGATGCCTTCTACCGCTTTTTGAGGTGTGTAGGCTTGATAGCCCAGCTCTGAAATTTGCTTTGCCAGCTCCACTACAACTTTGGGACTCTCAGCTTGAACAAGCACTTGGTTGTAGCCTTCTTTGGCGTAGTCAATGCGTTTTCCCACGTTCCACTCGTTCCATTTAGTGAGTTCATCATTATTCAGATACATGCTCCAGTCGGCTTCGGAGCGGGATTCTTTGAGTATGCCCGACACAACGAAACTGGCTTTACGGGTGGTTTGATTCCCCTCATTATCCCATTTTTGGAATTGGACGGTTATGGTTTTACCGAAAAGGTCTCCTATTTCAGCGGGTGCAGCTCCGGGTTTTGGGCTGGGATCATAAAAGTTGTTTTTGTATTGAGAACCAAGAATGATCTGGCCTTTTTCAAGGGTTGTTGAACCCAGGGAGGTTTCTAAACCAAGGACTTTCAAATCTCCAGCGTCAATAGAAGAAAAATTGCCCCAGCCTTCAAGCTTGTCATACTTTAGCTGCGCGCCGCCTCGCAATTGCTGCTTGATGATGACGCGTTTCACACCGTTCATACCTTTGAATTGTTCAATGACCGAAGGTGTAAGCTTTTTGATATCTGATTCTTTAAACTCATAGCGGACGCCAGGTTGAGGCTGAGGGTAACCTGGGCTGACTTGAATGCTGCTCAGGTCGTTAATGCCCCACAAGTTGGCCGTGGCTGATTTTTGCAAGCCGGCACCCAGAGATACCAAGGTCACAACGGCTGCGGTACCAATCACCACGCCGATAGCAGTCAGAAGCACGCGTCCTTTACGCCTGCTAAGGTTATCGATAATCAGGCTAATAAGGTCTGAAAAACGCATAATGCTCCTTGTTTAACCACCTTTATAGAAGCCGCCGCCACCGCCGCCACCACCACCATCCATGAAGGGGGCTTCCATGTTGCCACCACTCGGTGCGGTTGTGATGCCAAAGAAGGACTTCAGTGCGTTCCACAGTGTGTTGAAAAAGCTGGTTTTCTGTGGCGTCTCCATCCCCGGATTGGGAAAGGGGTTCATTGGGTCAATCATGATGGGTTTTCCATCTTCTCCGATGACAGGATTGCCCTGGTCATCGAGTTGGGGGAAGGGCTCTGGGGTTGGCATGGCATCTTGCACATTGACGGTCAATTGAGTCTTGTAGGTTTGTATTTGATTGAAGTCGTCTGTGTAATTAATAGCCACATCAATGGTTGCTTCACCAGGTTGACTGGGCATAAATTGAGGATCGAAAGTTTGGTAACTGCCTGGATCAATCGAGCCCAGGAAAAGGGTGTTATCGGTAAGCATCCCTTGGGTTGATGACGCAACGGCATTGCCCAAAACAACCGCTTTTTTACCTAAGTTGGTGATTTGGATGGGCAGGGATCCGCCTGAATTCATAAAGAACGCGCCTTCGACCGGACGGTAGAAGCTCACTTGTAATTGTGGCAGACTGTGAACCAAGAGCGTGATAACCGCATCGTCCACCAAGCGATGGCCAGCAGGGTCGCTATAAACGAAGGAAATCTTGAAGGGATAAGCACCTGGTGTGGCAGAAACATTCACAATGAACGATTGTTCAGGTGTCATCATTGCGCCTTGCACCATGTCACCTAAGAGGACAACATTACTATTACCAACAGGTGCGAAATTACTGGTATCTCCTGTGCCACCGCCAACACCATGCGGTTCAGGTGTCCCTTCAGGGTTAGGAACGGTTGAAACACCGCCACCAAAGACCACACTCACTGCGCGGGCATCCGCATTACCGGCATTGGAAACAGACATTTTTAGCTTGAAGTTGGAGCCTGGCTGTAAAGGATTGACGTCGGTTTCATAGGAATGAATAATCATCTGGGGTCGGTTAACAGGCTTCACCGTCGGCGTAGCCGTAGCGGCTGTGGACCCACCACTTTGTTGGTCAATGGTAATGGTAAAGGTGAAGGTGTCCGAGTAATTATTGCCGGCTTCATCGCTATAAGTCGTTGTTGCCACGATAGTCCCGGAATACATCCAGGCTTGCATTTCGTTGACTTTGAATCGATGGGCTATGCCTTCGCCAGCAAGAACATTCTTGATTGTTGTTACGCCACCGCTCATTGAATCAAAAATAGTGCTACTAAAGGTCATCACAACGTTTAAGGCGGTTGCTTCGCCGTTATTCTTCAATGTGAAGGTCAATGGAAATTCACCCCAAGGAGAAACATTCGTTTTGCCCTCAACACCTGTGTGATAGTTTGCGATGAACAAAAGAGGGCGTGTAGGTGAAGCAGGCGGTTCAGTTGGATCTCCTTGTTGATTAATCGCGGCATAGACCATTTTAGGCCCGTTCAAAAAGAGCCCTGAACCGGCGATTAAACCGATTACAAGAATGACCGTCAATATCTTTTGTAACTGTAACTTATTTTTCATACGTATCACCTTTTTAGCCTTGTTGCTGAATGGTTTTTTTATAATTTTCTTCTGTGACTTCTTTGCCATCAATTAAGAAAATGGCGTTAGTCGCATATTGAAGCATGCGAGGATCGTGCGTGGCAACCAGAATAGTTTTGCCTTCTTCGCGCAGTTCTTTGAGTAAGTTCATAATGATGATACCGCTTTGGGTATCCAAATTGCCGGTGGGTTCGTCGGCTAAAATCATGTTGGGGTTATTCACCAAAGCCCGAGAAACCGCCACACGTTGTTGCTGACCACCGGAGAGTTCAGTAGGTTTGTGGTCCATACGTTCGCCGAGGCCCATATGGGTTAAAAGTTCGCGAGCACGTTGAAGGCGTTTTGTCTTCTTTATGCCACTAAACCTCAATGGGAAGGCGACGTTTGCTTCAGCAGTGATGGATGTAATCAAGTTAAAACTTTGGAAAATGAAGCCAAGTTTATCACGCCGATATTGTGCCAACTGATTTTCGTCCATTTGGTCAATGCGTTCGCCATCCACCAAAATATGCCCCGAGGTTGGCCAGTCAAGCCCACCTACCAGGTAGAGCAGGGTGCTTTTCCCGGAGCCTGAAGGTCCCATGAGCACGTTAAAAGAGCCTTGCGGAAGACTGAGGCTAACGCCGTCTAAGGCACGCACTTCCTGATTGCCCATTTTGTAGATTTTATAAAGATCAGTTACTTTGATAAAGGAATCGCTCATCGTACCTCTAGAAGTTCATATTAAAGCCACTGCCAGAGAGGCCACTGAGATAAGAAGAAACAAGGGTCGGTAAACCTTGGATTACCAGCATGATGAGGACCACTAGAATTGTTACCCAAATGGCTTTAGACTTTTTGATGCTGGAAAGGTATACGACTCCGATAAATAAAATAACTACAAACCAAACCCAATAAGCATCAATTTGACCCAACATGCCTTTAACCAGCATAAGGAGTTTGGATTTTGTCTCGCCGATGCTCATCGCTAATGCCGTGCCTGTGGGTAATTGCTTGCGTGCGAAGATGAGAATGAGTTCCACGATACTACGAAAAGCCAGCGGAACCATCGCCCAAGCGACCAAATTGCTCGATTTGACCCTTGGGGCACGACTGCCAGCCAGCGTCAGCGAAAGATAGAGCACGCTGCTAAAAACCATCCAATTAAACCAAATCCCAAGCAATCGGGTAATGGTTGGGAAGAGGTACATAAAAGTCGCAGAGGACATATTTTGTTGTGCCTCGCGATACTTTTGCATTTGGTCATCAGACCACCACTCAGAACCTTCAGGAAGACCAGCACCCGTAAGGGCGTTCTCGCGCCGAATAGGCGCCGCAGAAATAATGACCAGAATGCTGATAATCGATAAAATAATCAAGGGAATTTGCCAAACGGATTTTTCTTGTTTGACAATCTTTTTGCTGGTGCTGCGCGGTTTGAACAGGATGTCCGGAACCCATGCCCACTTGTTGGCATTTTCATCTCCGAGAATGTTTTTTTCGTTACTTGTTACAGGTTCGCTCATAGGCATGCTCCAACATCGGTTATCACCGCATAACAAAAGACGTTTTGTGGCGCCGAATTGTTCCAAGATTTATTATAACGCTTTGTGAAAAAGTAAAAATCCATCTTAAGTCTTATTTTCCATAAGATTATTTAGAAAAAATATAGACCGACGGCTCAAAAAACGCTTATGCGAATGAAACACTGACCTGCATCGTGCAAAATGACTAAAAACCTTTCACAAGCTTTGTTTCACCTTATAATCAAAGCAATCAACAAGATCAACAAAAGGAGAAAGCTTGTGAGACAAAAACTAAAAACTCAAATTGACCAGCTCAAAAGCAAAGGCGCAACCTATGCTGATGTGCGCTGGTATCCGCATGAAGACCAAAACGTGCTCGTCATGCACAATGGCAACCTCAAAACGCTTGCCGCAACCTCAGAAACAGGCGCCGGCGTGCGTGTGCTCTATAAAGGGGCTTGGGGCTTTTCTGCGTCTTCTGACCTAGCAGACCTGGATACCCTTTTTGCCAAAGCGTACGATAATGCCCGCATCGCGGCTGAACGGGTGAGCTTCCCAGTCCGTCTAGCGGAAAAAGATGCAATTCAAGATAGCTTCACCAGCCCAAACAAAATCAACCCTTTCAACATTCCATTGGAAGAGAAGGTGGACTTCCTAAAGCGACTGGATCAAGCCCTGGCACAACCTGGTGTGATGCAACGCATAGCCGTTCTCCGCTTTAGCAACCGACAACAGATTTACATCGACTCAGAAGGTTCTGAAATCGAGAAGAACATCATTGATGTTTACTCTCAAATCAACGTCATGGGCGTGGATAAAGACGGTGGCATGCAGTCCCGTAGTTTCGCACCTGGCAGAACCGGCATGACCCGCGGTTGGGAATCTATTGAAGCCGCTGACTTTTTCGGTAACGCCGAACGTGTTGTGAGTGAGCTGAACCAACTTTTAGTCGCACCGGATTGTCCCAAAGGCAAAATGAGCGTCATTTTAATGCCTGATATCATGTTCTTACAGGTACACGAAACCATCGGCCACGCACTGGAACTTGACCGAATTCTGGGTTATGAACTTAGCTTCGCCGGCGGTTCTTTTGTGCGCATTGAAGATTTTGGTAAGTTGCAATATGGCTCGCAAAAACTGACCGCACGTGCCAACGCGCTCGAACCTAATACACCGGGCAGCTTTGGCTATGATGATGATGGTGTTCCCGCTCAGGATAATCTGCTGATAGACAAAGGTTTATTGGTTGGCGCGATTACTGGTCGCCAAATGGTCGAAGAAGCTAATGCCACCGCCAAGCGCATTATCTTCGAAGGCTCCAGTGGTGCTAACCGTGCCAGCAGCTTCTATCGTGTGCCTATCGAGCGCATGACCAACATCAATGTTGATCCTGGCGAAGATGGCACACTGGATGATATCGTCGCCAACACCGAACGCGGCATCATCCTGGATGGCGATAAGAGTTGGTCGATTGGTTCAAACCGCGAACAATTCCACTTTGCCAATCACATCGGCTGGTTAGTGGAAGACGGCAAGAAAACCCATGTGGTCAAGAATCCCACCTATCGTGGTGAAACCGTGCCTTTCTACAATTCTTTGAGCGCTGTGGGTGATGAGAGCACCTGGCATGTCCACTATGTTGAAAACTGTGGCAAAGGTCAACCCAGCCAGATTATGGAGCTTGGGCATGGCATTCCTGTTTGTAAATTTGATGATGTTATCGTAGGAGAATAAGATGAAAAGCAAAGTAACAACCCTTCTCAAAACCTTACGCGCCTACGCGATTGAAAAAGGCATCCGCTTGGCAATTGATTTTCACCAGGAAGATAGCTACCTGATGCGTTTTGCCAATTCGGCTATTTCGCTTAATACCAACGAAAAGTTGACCCGACTCGACCTTGCCGCATATGACGGTCGCAAACGTGCCTTCTATAGCATGATTGCTGACCCAAACGACCTCGAAAGCATCAAAAAGGCGATTGATGTTGTTGGCGAGATGGTTCAACATGCCGCACCCTTGAATTATGACCCGACCTTCCCGGTCTATAAGCGGGAAATCAATGACGATCGTGCTTTTTGTCCTAACCTGGCTAAGCTGACCAATGAAGAACGTCTGGCTTACTTCAACACCGTTGCGGGTAATTTGGAAACAGAAGACCTCAAGCTTTCGGGTAATTTTGCGGATGGCACGACCATTAACGCTCAAATCAGTACCGAAACCGAGCATGTGCAATACTTCATCAGCACAGATGCCCAAATCCTGGTGGTTTTGAGCTCGCTGAACCTCAAATGGGAAGTCAACACCGAACAAAGTGCCCAGCGAAAACGCGACCTTGACCCTCAGGCCATGCATGAACAGCTTGCACTTCTGGTGAAATGTTACCAAGAGGGCCAAGCCGTGCAGTTGCCGGTGGGTCAATACAAAGTCGTCTTTGGTCCTGCCGCAGTTGGCGAGGTCATGGACATGATGGTCAATTACGCCATGGATGGCGCGATGTTCAAGTACGGCTATTCCTTCTTGTCGCCTGAAAAGGTGGGGCAAAAAGTGTTTGGCTCAGATATTACCTTGGTGGACGATCCCAATCGAACGGAAGTGTTTGGCCAAATGGCTGATAGCTATGGCATGATGCGTGAGCCTTTTAGTTATGTTGAAGAAGGTGTGTTTAAAGGCTTTAGCTGGGGTCAGGATACTGCTGATGAATACGGCGAAACGGCAACTGGGCATAGTGTGCCACACTTCAGCATCGTGATGAGCAAGGGTGATAAGAAAGTTTGTAGCTTGGCTGAGCTTTTGGCGATGCCCCGCGACGAGGATATTCTCTATATCCCCTACATTCACTATATGAACATGGTCAATCCAAGCGCAGGTATGCTAACCGGCAGCTCACGCTTTGGCGCGCTGTTCTTGAAAGCTGATGGAAGTGTGCAAGTGCCCTATAATGTGCGCCTTACGCAGAAGTTTACCGATTTCTTTGGCGATCGCATTGAATGGATGAGCTCCTGTGAGACGATTTATAACACCTCCAGTACCTATGACCGCCGCAACCCCCGTGCATTGGCGATACCCAAGTACATTTGTGTGAAGGATATCGAAATCTCTCACTCTAACCCATCTTACTAGAAAAACTAAAGATAGTAACAAACCCCTGAGGCGATTTTGCCTCAGGGGTTTTTATATGCGTTTGTAGCAACTCGCCAAAATCTTGCTGGATGAAAACCCAGAATCTTGCTGGATGGAATTGCTGAATCCTACGAGCACGAAAATTGCTCAAATAACGCTTAAGAAATAGAGTAAAAGCAAGCAAAAAGTGTGTGCCCACACAATTATTGCTTGAATTAAAGATTAAACACAAATTGAGAAGCGATGTCTTCTGAAATCTAATCGTTAATTTACGGTTGATTCAAGTTGGTTTTTTCAACTTTGGCTTTTGATTTGTCCCAACCCAATCGTTCCAGCCAGGCATGACGAAAGGCATCATTAGCAAAAAGCCCGTGTAGATAGCAGCCTATAATGCGACCATTCAAGGCATATGCGCCATCGCAGACCGATACCTCAGCGTCATCCCGCTTTGTGTAGGTCAACCAGGGCTGGTCGGTTTGGGTTTCTCCGGCGTGGATTTCGTGGCCTTTGAATAAAGGATCATCAATCGCAGTCATCCAGGCAGGTAGAGACGCATCCACCAGTAGGGTCCCCAGGGTTTGCTTTGTTTCCAGTTTTTCCTTGAAAATCGTACGGCTTGGCAAGAGTTTGAGCGCATCGATGGTCTCAATTTCTGATTCAACATGGTCTGGGTCGGCGATGCTCTGCCCCAAAATTTGATATCCTCCACAAATGCCTACAACGGCGCCACCGTTTTCGACAAATCGCAAAAGGTCTTCTTCAATACCTTGTTGCCTTAGCCACAACAAATCAGCAACCGTGCTTTCACTTCCCGGAAAGATAACTGCATCAATACCTTCTAACTCAAAACGTGTCTCAACAATGTGGACGTTGACACCGTTTTCTTGAAGGAGTGCCAGAAATTCTTCAAATTTTGCGTGATGGGGTGGCTTGATGATGACAATTTCAATAACAGCCTTTTTCTCAACATCTGAGCCAAACGTTGGGTTTTTATCCTTTAGTTGTTGTTGGTTCATTCAAAGCTCCTCACCTACTTAGAATAGGAGGACAAGCACTGCAAATCACAACACGTGTCCAAAAGCGGGGCGAAAATGCGCCTCTGTAAGGTGCAATTATCATTATATTTTTGTCTAAGTCAAGCGTAAAGCACGATTAAGAATGAATATTGAAAAAGGATGAGTCAAAACCTTCTGCAGAACCGTTGTAGGATTACCATACATATTGGACAGAGTGTCTAAAAATTAAAGAAAAGCAGGAAATGGTTTACCATAATGGTTTGAGCAAAACTATTACAAGGA
>CAZUZM010000070.1:0-8680 GCA_964624615.1 uncultured Anaerolineaceae bacterium | reverse complement strand
TTCATTCTCCCGACTTAGTGGTAAAATGATGCCCAAGATAAGACTGACCGAACGCCGAAAACAGGTCAGACCAACGGAGGTAGTAATGAACATTGATGAGCAACTAAACTATCTGATGAGAGGCGCCGAATATGGCGACCAACAGGTCTTTGACGCGATGGCTAATGAGCTGCGCGAACGTTTGATTGAATCGGAAAAAACAGGTGTGCCGCTCAAGGTTTATTGTGGTTTTGATCCGACCTCTTCCGACTTGCATCTTGGTCATACAGTGCCCTTGCGCAAATTGGCACAGTTTCAGGAATTGGGTCATGAGATTTATTTTGTGATTGGTTCCTTCACGGCCTTAATCGGCGACCCATCAGCGCGTGATAAGTCCCGTCCACTGGCAACCCTGGATGAGGTGATGGAGAATGCCAGAACCTATCAGGAACAGGCTTTTAGGGTCCTCGACCGTGAGAAAACCAAAGTTGTCTATAACGGTGACTGGCTGAATGATATTCCCTACAAAGAAATTTTCAAAATCCTGACCAACTTCACCGTGCAACAAATGTTGAACCGAGAAGGTCTGCACAAACGCTGGGAAGCGAATGAGCCTATCTATTTGCATGAAATGCTTTACCCTATTACTCAGGGTTTTGATGCCCATCATCTTGATGTGGACGTCCAAGTGGGTGGTACCGACCAACTCTTTAATGTTCTCACCGCATCCCGAAAAGTCATGCAGAGTTATGGCCAACGACCCAATATTGCTATTTTGATGCCCCTGATTCCGGGTACGGATGGCGAGCAGAAGATGTCTAAATCCTTGGGGAACTACATCCCCATCTACACCACCGCTGAAGATATGTACGGGAAGGTGATGAGCATCCCTGACCATGTGATGCCGATTTTTGCTAAACTGGTGACCAAGTGGAACCAGCAAGAGCTTTATGCGTTTTTAGGTGCGTTAGAAACTGGTTCAATCCATCCGCGGGATGCTAAGATGAAGTTGGCTTATGCCATCACCAGTGCTTTTTATGATGACTCGTTAGCTGATGAGGCAGAACATCATTTTGTGACCACCTTCCAAAAAGGCGATATTCCGGATGAAATCCCGGAAGTGCATTTGGAAAAGAGCGTTCACACTATTTTGGATGTTATCGTTGACCAAGGCTTGGTTGGCAGTCGCAGTGAAGGTCGCCGGGTCATTTCGCAGCAAGGCGTAAAGTTTGATGGCGTGACGGTCGGTGACCCTGCCCAAATTCTTGAAGAGAGTGGTGTTTTGCAGGTAGGTAAACGTAAGTTCTTGAGACTTGTTTTCTAGCCCCAATTGTTTTTGAAAAACTTGAAAGCTTATTCTTCTGTTTGAGGGAGGAGTAAGCTTTCTGCTATTTGGTAGGCCAGCGGTGCCTCAACTCCCTCAATGGCGATGGCAATAGCCAATGGCGTGGCAGACCAAGCATCATTGGTGCCTCCTATAGTCCAGGTAATAACTTGGTCCTCTAAGACACTGTGGCCCATGGCATACCAATAGGCTTGGGTTTCTTTGCTGAAGAGTTTACGCACACTTTGGGCGACACGTTCAGTGAGTATTTGGCTCTCGTGGACAGTTTCGGGGTAACTATTCCAGCCGCTGTCAGTTTGATAGGCGTTTACCAGTCGAGGGCTCACTTGTTTGCCATTGTTGGTGATGCTTGCTGCGACGAGTGCCATCTGTAGCGGGCTGACCTTTGTTGCTGGTATCACACTGCGAAGTTTGGCGGGATCTGTTTCAGTGGGTATGCTTTCAGCCTTAGCTTGTTCCAACGGGAAGCTGGGCAGGTTGTAAAGGCCAAACCTATCCAGTTGTTCGAGTAAAGCTATCGGGTTGTTAATCCTGAAGAGGTCTTTCATGGTTGTTTCGCAACCGTGTTGAATGCCGGTGAAAGCTTCACTCTGGCGCATTGCTTTGGCGCAATAGAAGTCGCTGGTGGTATCGTAAATAGGGACATTCAAGTCACCCGTGTCTTGTTGTTCCCAATAGGCGCTAAGACTTAGCGCGTTACTGAGGGTGCCTAAGGGATAGGTTCCCTGGGTGGTGCGGTTAAGAAGGGGTGCGTCCTCACGCTCGCGCCATGTTTCCCAGTCTTCGACAATGGTTTTTGAATCGAAAAATGGGTTTGATACCAGCGCGTAAATTTCACCGGTTTGGGCATTCATCAAAACAATTGCGCCAGGTATATCACCGAGTAGCTCGGTGGCTAAGTTTTGCAGCGGGATGATGATATTGAGTTTTACATCACTCCCTGGTGGTGATTGGTTATACAGAAGTTGATGTTGGGCATTGATCTTGGGGTCTCGGCTGTTGGTGCCTCTCAAGTAAGGGTAAAGGCTGCGCTCTAAGCCAGATTTGCCCAAAAATGCATCGGTATAGCCGATAGAAGTGCTTAGACTGGGTACGAGCAATTCGCGTTCATAATCACCCGGTGTGCCAATCGTTCGCACGATGGGCATACCACTTTGGTCGGTTATGTTACCGAGTGGGGAGTAGCGGTCATCGATGGCCCAACGCGGATTTTCTGCCTTGGAGACGATATTTTCGCGATTAATAACTGATAGGTAACTGTTCCATCCAAGGACAAAAACGAAAATGACCAAGATGGCAACAGCCACTTGAAGATAAGGTTTTCGTGATACCTTTGGCAATGGAATTGCAGATGTGTCCGCACTAATCTTGAGCAGAATGACAACCAAAAGCAGGCTGGTAACCAAAGAAGAACCACCATACGACATAAAGGGAAGCGTCACACCGGTGAGCGGTAAAATGCCTAGGTTGCCGCTGATTATCCATAGGCTTTGCAATGCCAACATGATCGAAATGCCAAAAGCCAAATAGCGACCATAGGTGGTTTTAGAGCTTAAGGCAATGTTGATGCCACGTATTATGAGGATGGCAAAAAGCAGTAAAAGGGATGATGTGCCCAAAAGGCCAGTTTCTTCGGCGATAGCCGTGAAAATAAAATCTGATGCGGCAACTGGCACAATACCAGGGCTGCCCAATCCTGGCCCACCACCGATTATGCCTCCAGAAGCGACGGCAATTTGGGCTTGAGCGACCTGGTATGAGCTTCCAGAAGTATCAAGCCATGGGTTAATCCAAATATCCACACGTGTTTTGACAATGTCGAGGGTAAAGTAGCCAACAACAATGAGGATGATGGCAATCAATGGGACGAGCCATAAGTACTTGCGGCTGTTGGTGCTCACTGCAATCATCAAAACATAGAAACCTAAAAATAGAAGGGCAGTGCCCAAGTCGCGCTGGTTCATCAACATCACACCAGTGATGGCGATGATTACCAAGGTGGGCAGAATGCTACTCAGAAGGGAACTATTTGGTTTTATTTGGTCGGCAAAAAAGGCAGCAATATAGACCACCATCAGTACTTTGAGCGGTTCAGATGGTTGAAAAAAGAGCCCAAAAGCGCGCAGCCAGCGGGTTGGCCCAGTGCCACCAGGGTTAACGCCGATGATGAAGGTTAGTCCAATCAAAAGCAAGCCCAAGAGAAGCCAAAGATATTTGTGTCTTTTGAGGCGAGTAAGCAGTTCTTTTTGTCGTAATGCGATATAAAATAGCAGACAAGCCAGCAAAAACCAAATAACTTGCCGTTGGCCCAGGGCTGGTGAAAGGCGCCAGACACTCAGTAAACCCCATCCACAAAGTGTCATGACGACTGGGAAAATCCAAGGGTCACGGTTGGGCAAGTATCGTTTTACCGCATAATCTAATGCAAGCGTGCCTGGTAACCAGGCGGCAAGTGGAATAAAGTAGCGCCATGCTATTTCCAGACCAGCCAGATGGTTGCGGATAGCAGGGGAGAGCGAAAGCGCCATTGCGTAGAATGACACAAAAAGAATCCCAAAGAGCATTAAGTTGGGTTGGCGTTTCGCTTGCTTATTCATGAACTTAGCTAAAGTACTTCCCGGTTAATAGGTTTAGTTTGGCTTTCATCTCTTCAGATATGTGGCTTGGGTTGGTGATGAAAGCTGTTTCGAGGGCGCGGTCACAGGAGCAATAGCAATTGAAGCCCTCTTCATGAGTCTGAGTTAACAGTTCGACCAACCTTACTATCGCTTTCTGAGCAGTGGCGGTGTTTTTACGCAGGGTGTTGATGACCATTTCAACGGTCACCGCTTCTTCACTGACATGCCAGCAATCATAGTCGGTGACATGCGCCATGGTGGTGTAGCACATTTCAGCTTCACGTGCTAAAAAGACTTCTGGCGCAGCGGTCATACCAACCAAGGACATACCCCACTTGCGGAAGGTTTCGGATTCGCCACGCGTGCTGAAGCGGGGACCCTCAATGGTGATGAGCGTGCCACCCTCATGAACCACGGCATCTTGTTCGCGCAAGGCTTTGAGCATGAGTTGGCTGAGGCATGGGCAAAACGGGTCCGCTGGGCTAACATGCACGACCATACCTTCACCGAAGAAGCTGCGTGCGCGTTCTTTGGTGTTGTCATAGACCTGGTCAGGGATGATGATATGACCTGGGGCATAATCTTCACGCAGAGAGCCAACCGCACTAACGCTCACAATAGCACGAATGCCAAGGCTTTTGAACGCGTAGATATTGGCGCGGTAATTGACTTCACTTGGGGAATAAACATGTCCGATGCCATGGCGTGCCAAAAAGGCCAGTTTTTGTCCATGAACCTCGCCGATGACGATTGGTGAAGAAGGTTTACCGAACGGGGTATCCACTTCGACGGTTTGTATGTTTTTTAAGCCCTCGAAGCCATACAGGCCAGAGCCTCCAATAATGCCGAATAAAATTTCATCAGACATGCTATTTCTCCTTTGATTTGTCAATTGGTTTGATAAAAACACTCACAAAAACGTCACCACAAGCGATTTCATCACCGTCTTTGATGACGATGGGTTCTGCAATACGCATGCCTTGTAAAAAAGAACCATTGGTTGATTTGAGGTCTTCATACCACCATTGATTGAGGTGGAAATTGAGGCGTCCATGGCGCGCAGAGACGGTGTGGTCATCCAACGTGAAATCACATTCCGGGCTACGCCCGATGGTGACTTCCTGGCTGGTGAAGTTGAGTTCAACGCGATGGCCGTCCTCATCACTGACCAAGGAAAGGGTAGGAATGGCTTGACGTCCAGCGGAAGCTTCTTTGGCTGAGACGGCGCGCCAAAGCATCCAAATGGCGATGCCCAGAAAAACATAGAGCATGATTAAGGAAAGAATGCGTAAGATAATGCCGGCTAAAGGTGTCATCAGTCTGCTAAGCTCACAATCGTTTTCGTGGTTGATTCAGGTAAATCTTGGTTGTAAATCAGGACGGTTTGACCAATGCGTACGACATCACCCGGCTTTAGAATGGCATTGTGCACAGGCTGACCGTTTATTAAGGTGCCACCTGTGCTACTCAGGTCAAAAAGCAGGTATCTGCCTCGTTGTGCACGTAACTGCAGGTGCTCACGCGAGACCATGGGGTCTTGAATGACGATGTCGTTGTTGCTATGGCGCCCGATGTGGACGATGGCTTTTTCAAGCTTTAAGGTATCTTTACCATTAAGAATGAAACAGGCTCCAGGAGGCGGGGTGAAAGCGAAAGAGTCGGTGTGGGTTTCGAGTAAAGTGGTTTGACCGGTTTCTTCAATTTCATGCTGATAACTCGTGGTGATTTCAATTTTATCCAGCTCAAGCTTTTCGGAAGCGCGCAAGTGGATGCGGGGATGGTGTTCAAAACGGTAGCCTTCTTTGGCAAAACTGTCTTCGATTTCTTTGGCGACTTCTCGCAATACAGGGCGCATGCTTTGCCAGGCGTCCCAGCGTTCGACTGGTACATACAAAGTGATGAGGTCCGGTGCAAGCTTTTGATGGGAACCCAAACCGAAGCGTGGCTTTTCCTGGCGGATATTGTCTTGGATGAGTTTGAGCAGCTGTGCGCTCAGGGATTGTGACGCACCGGGATGCAAAAGCCGGTCAAGTCCGTCTTCAAGCAGGGATTGGATTTTCTTTTCAATCGTTTCCAGAAAAGTACTCATTGAATCTCCGCTTAAATTATACCAATGAAATGGCTTGGCTTTGACTTTGTAAGAAAATGTTAAAGGATGGCGTAAATAGGGTTGCTGAAGATCCAGGCGCGATGGCGGTTGTGGTAGTCGATATAGGCTTCTATGCGATAGATGCCGGGTTCCGTCGTGATGTGGGTCAAGACTTCACGGTCGTGGTGCTCTTTGATGACCTTACCGTCTTTAATAAGGCGGATGTGGGTGCGGATAGGCAACCGTGCTTGAAATGTCAGTCCGGAGCGTGCCGAAACCGTATCACCCATCCAAAACAGACCGTCTTCAGTGTTGCAGGTGAAGCGGAAACCATTGGTTGGGTGGGGCAGGTCGTAGCCGATGTAGCAATGCCCTTGCCTTAAGGCATCCCAAACCATTTGGCGGTCGAGGTTGAGTTCACCGCTCAGCTTTTTAGGGGTCATGATGTGAGTGCGCAGACTTTTGAAGTGCCACTCATAAGGGAATATTCGCTTTGAAAATGGTCCCCAATGGTGTTTGGTGCCGTGGGCATCAACCCCTGCGATGGCGACTATTGGGTGTGTTTTGCTGAGGAGCAGGTGATCCCAAAGTTGGAGCGTGGCTGGCGTGGGCCCAAGTGGGTAGAAAAAAGGAAAGAGCACATGGAAAAAAGCCTTGAGTCGACTGGGTGAACGATCCTTGAATTCGCTGAGTTGGTTCCAAAGTTCGATGCCAGTAAAGCCATTAATGCTCCAATCGGTCCATGGAAAGCCTCTTTGCTTGGAATGGGTCAGGGGAATATCGTTGGGGTGGGCGATGAAGCTGAGCCCATTGGCTGTGCGGGTTTGTTTGATGAGCTCTTGTGGGTCGGAAGCGAATTTGGCAAGCTCACGGTTTGCACCCAGGACCAACATGTGCTGAGCGCCTGGCTGGCGGGTTTGATCATGGATTTCTTCACCCGCGAGGAGGAGCATGAGTCGGCGACCTTTTTGCAGGTAGCCATCAATGCCTTGCACCAGCATGTTGTGGTCTGTGGTGATGAGCACGTCCAGACCAGCTTTCATAGCGGCTTGGGCGAGTTGCGCATGGGTTCCCGAGCCGTCAGAAAAGGTTGTGTGAGCGTGTATGCCAGCAATCAGTTCTTCCATGGGGAGAATTATACTCTTTTGGCAGGTTGCTAAGGCACGAAGCAGAAGCTTCTGGGGAATCTCACTCTTTTTGGTGAAAAATATGCGCTTTTGGCTCTGGACAATATCGAAAAATGTTGTAAAATAAAGGTTCGTGACTATGAAAGTACAGTACGGAGGAAGAATTGGCTAATATTAAGTCTCAAATTAAGCGAAATAAACAAAATCAGGTTCAGCGACTTCGCAATCGTGTGTACCGCGGTTCCGCTCGCACTTACCTGCGCAAGGCAATGGTTGCCATCAATGCTGAAGATGTTGAAAAATCAAAGGTCGAAGTTGCCAAGGCAATTAAGGCGCTTGATAAAGCAGCTGGCAAGGGTGTCATCCACAAGAACAATGCCGCGCGTCGCAAGGCTCGCTTAATGGCACGTTTTAACAAACTGGAAAATTAATCTCCTTTAGGCTGGGACCCAGCCTTTCAGTGATATCAACAAAGCGAGGAATGACCTCGCTTTTTGGTGTTTAAGTCTTTTTAATAAATCCGTCCTAAAATGAGAAAAGTGTAGTAAAATAAGGTATGTTGTCTCTTAAGCTTTTTTCCCCCAGGAGGATTAAATGAAAAAGTTCTTTCAGTACGTGCTTGTTTTTGCTTTGCTTTTAAGTTTGTTAGCCGCTTGTGGTGGCAAGTCAGATTCGGTTTTGGATAAAATCAAAACCAACGGCAAAATTATTGTCGGTACATCCGCGGATTATGCGCCCTATGAGTATCTTGACGAAGCTGGCAATAAAACCGGTTTTGACATCGAACTCATGGAAGAAATTGGAAAGCGCATGGGTGTGACCATCGAGTGGCAGGATATGCCCTTTGACTCGCTTGTGGCTGCGGTTGCCAGCGGAAAGCTGGATATGTCCATCTCATGCTTCAACTATGATGCTGAACGTGATGAGACCGTCGATTTCTCTGAGGCTTATTACACCACCGAAGACGCTTTTGTGGTGGCTAATACTTTTACCGGTGAGTTTGCGGTGCCTGAAGATGCCGCAAAGTATAAAATTGGCGTCCAATCTGGTACTTTACAGGATGATTGGATCACCGAGAACCTGGTCAATGCCGGTTTGATGCCCGAAGAAAATTTGTCACGTTATGAGCGTGTTGATCAGGTCGCGCTGGATTTGCTTGCCGGTCGTATTGATATTATGATGGCAGACCATCTGCCAGTTTTGGAAATCGCCAAAAAGAACCCGGATCTGAAGGTCGTTTATCAAGGGGAACTTTCCACCGGACCGATTAACATCGTTTTACCTGATGGGGACACTGCCCTTAAAAAAGAAATCGATAAGGTCATCAAAGTCTTACAAGATGACGGCTTTATTGAAACTCTGGCGAAAAAGTACTTTAGCGAATAAGGAAAACCAAAAGCCATCAGACACGAATCAGTCTGATGGCTTTTTTTCAAATCTGTGCTTATGCAAGCAGCAGTTATGACTTATTTTGCCTGTTATCAGGCAAAGGTATAAAGGTGAAGCTTTGGATTTTCTAACC
>CAZUZM010000069.1:0-8823 GCA_964624615.1 uncultured Anaerolineaceae bacterium | reverse complement strand
ATTTGGATTTGCTCAAACCCATCTATCGCCAGACCTCTAACTATGGTCACTTTGGCCGCGATGATGTGGACTTTACCTGGGAACGCACCGACCGCGTTGAGGCTTTGAAGAAAGCTGCCGGTCTTTAGTTTCTTTATTTGACTGTTGAAAAAGGCTGCCATTTGGCAGCCTTTTTTGATAAATGTTTTGGATGGCGCTTGGTGTTTTACTATCCCCTCGGCGTCTCGCCGAGGGCTGGGTTGTACATGTTAAGGATTGGAAAAATCGCAGGGCGAGACGCCTGCGGATGGATGTGGGCGCAGGGCGGGACGCCATGACGAACAGGGGGGGAAGGCTTGCGATGGGAATGTGTATGGTGGAAAGCGCACGGTGGGACACCGGCGCGAACAGTCTCTTGTTCCGGATGGCATCTTGCCATCCGTTTATGTATGCAAAAAAACTATTGATAAATGTTGGGTTATTTACGGCGGAGGATGAGCCAGATCACCCCAAAGAGCACCCCAAGGCTTGCTAAACCGATTTTCAGCCACAGTATGAGCTGGTCCCTGAAATACGTTTGATGGTCGGTTTCGTGGTTATATGGGCTGCCCGATAGCGCTGCAGGTTGGCTGCTTGTTTCGGCGTCTACCGCGCTTGTATCTTCATCCAGAGAGGACTTTGCGATAACTTCACCTTGGTTCTCGTGATCTATCCCCAGGATTAAGGGGAGTGCGTCGGGTATCGATTCTGTCGCGGCATCCTTTTGGTTGCTCGATGTGTTAGCGCTTTGAACGGCGGCTTCCAGTTCCTTGGTTTCTTCCGGTAAATCATCAGCCGGGTCGGCTGAAGCAATTTGCTCGCCAGATGAATAGATCATCGGCAAGCCATCTGTCGTTTGTTTTGCGCCACCCATAGCGCTGGAATCTCCACCACCACCCATGCCGGTGGGCGAGCCCCAGGTGATTAAAACGGGTGTTGGTTCGGCATTCAGTGCACTACGACCGTAGGAAACCGTCTCTGGCTCTGTATGAGGAGCTTCTACTGCCGTATCAGCCATCAGAGATTCTGCCGCCATGGGTGCGGCTTGTTTGGCCATGAACAAATTGTTTTGGAGGCCGCCATAGCCGAACACGGCGACTAAAAAGACCATGCACATGCTAAAGGCAAACCCAAAGGCGCGGGTCCAATTGCGGCCACGCTTGGCTTCAGCGGCTTCAGCACGGGTGAGGATGAAATTGCGCGGTGCTTTGTGTTGGGGCAAGGCGCGCACAGTCGAGCGCATCGCCTTGATGCGGTCATACGCTTGCTTAAGTTCGATGGAACGCGCTAATTGAGCCTCAAGTTTTTGGGCTTCTTCGGCGTTTAATTGGCCATCCATATAAGCGCTTAAGGCTTCAAAAGCCTTTGGGGATAATCTTTTCACCTTATTCATCAGCATCCTCGCTCTTTAGACGAAAGATGTCCGGTAATAGTTCCCCAAATGTCTGTAAACAGTCTTGCATTCTTTGCCTGGCGCGGGAAAGGCGGCTTTTGACGGTACCAACCGGCCTCTGAATGCTTTCGGCAACGCTTTCATAGTCATCGCCGTTGACATCAACGAGTAAAAAGACGGTCTTAAAATTGCGTGGCAGACCGTTGATGCAATGTTGAATGGCGGCTTCAAGATCGCCTTGTTGGAGCTTTTCTTCGGGTTTAGGGGCGTCGTCTTCAAGCCAGATGGGCGACTCGAGGTTTTCCCCATCGTCGGTTTCGGGCTCTAAAGCAATGCTGGGGCGGCGTTTTTGCCAGCGCAGCGCGTCGTAACACTGGTTGGTGACAATGCGCATGAACCAAGCCTTAAAAGAACCGCCGCGGTAGCTGTCAAACCGACGGTACATTGAAATGACGGCATCCTGGGTGGCATCAGCCGCTTGGGCTTCGTCATTCATGATGCGGTAGGCGACATTAAATGCCAAGTCTTGATAGTTCAAGATAAGCTGATTAAAGGCATCCAAGTCGCCTTTTTTTGCTCGTTCAATTAAGGTGTTTTCGTCCACAACCTGTTTGTTGCAAGACTTAAGCCAGAGAGCCTAGTCTTCGATCTTGCGCAAATGAGGGAAGAGAATGACTTCCCTTAGTGTGTTTTTGCCGGTGAGCATCATCACCAGGCGGTCGATGCCGATTCCCATGCCACCGGTTGGGGGCATACCATAGGCGAGGGCGCGCACAAAGTCGTGGTCGAGTGGGTGTTGTTCTTCGTCGTCGTCGCTATAGGCTTTAGCCATTTCCATAAAGCGTTTTTCTTGCTCAATGGGGTCGTTCAGCTCGGTGAAGGCGTTACCCATTTCGACACCACCCAGGAAGATTTCAAAGCGTTCCACCGTGCTGGGGTCGCCGGGTACGTTTTTGGCGAGTGGCGAGATGTCGCGCGGGTAGTCGCAGAGGAAGGTGGGTTGAATGAGTTGGGGCTCGATATATTCTTCCATCAAAATGCCAATCAGCTTACCGCGCGGCACACCTGGCTTGAAGGCGATATCGCGTTCTTTGAGCAGGGACTCGAGCGATTCTGCCGTTGGATATTCGTTGATGTCGATACCGGCGAAGTCGATGAGGCCTTGGCGAATGCTGAGACGTTTCCAAGGTGTGGTGAGGTCAATATCGTGACCGTCAAAGTTAATCTTATAGTGTCCGTTAAGCTCGAAAGCGGCACGGGAGATCATTTCTTCAGCATGGCGCATCATGCCATGGTAGTCGGTGTAGGCTTCATAGAGCTCGAGTTGGGTGAACTCGGGGTTGTGTTTAAAGGAGACGCCTTCGTTGCGGAAGTCACGTCCAATTTCATACACGCGATCCATACCACCGACGATGAGACGTTTGAGGTAAAGCTCGAAACTGATGCGCAGGAAGAGTTGTTGGTGGAGCTGGTTGTGATAAGTGGTAAAAGGCCGGGCTGCAGCGCCACCGTAAATGGGTTGCAGGATGGGCGTTTCGACTTCCAGATAACCCAAATTATCGAGATAATCGCGGACAGTGTTCACGATTTTTGCCCGGGCTTTGAAAACTTCGCGCACGTCAGGGTTGACGGCAAGGTCCACATAGCGTTGGCGATAGCGGGTTTCGGGGTCGCTGAGTATGGAATGGCGCACTGTTTCGCCATCCACCACTTGGTCTTTGTCAGCGGGCAGGGGCAACAAGGCTTTTGCCAGCATCGTGAAGTCATGAACCATCAGGGTCACTTCACCACGTCGGGTGCGGGTTAGTGCGCCAGAAGCTTGAATGAAATCACCGAGGTCAAAATCGCGAATAAAGGCTGCCATTTTTTCTTCGCCGAGTTCGTTAATGCGGAAAAAGAGTTGGATTTTCCCGCTGCTGTCTTCGATGTGGGTGAAGCAAAGTTTACCCATGTCACGAATGGCACGCACACGACCAGCCAAAACGATGTCAGGCAGTTCGGTTTCGCCTTGAGCCTCAGCCGCTTCAAAAGCGGTAACGGCTTCGGCGTTGGTCATGTTTTTAGCACTGCGTGTGGGATAGGGCTCGTTGCCATCAGCACGCATGCGAAGAAGTTTTTCGTGGCGATTTTTTTCCAGTTCAGTAAAGTCATCAAGCAGCATTGTAAAATCCTCTTTATCTAAAGTAAATAAAATCGCCCCACCGATTGGCAGTGGGGCGTGGTGTCATCTATATCATTTGCTCGCGATAATTTCAACGTGAAACGCGCCACCGGGGGATTCGATCTTCACTTTATCGCCAACATGCTTACCGATTAGGGCATGACCGATGGGTGATTCGTTTGAAATGCGATTTTCGCGGGGGTTAGCTTCAGCTGGGCCGACGATCATATAGGTTTCTGTGTCGTCTTCACCATCAAATTTAAGCGTAACCGTAGAGCCAACTGTAACGATGCCCTCGGGGTTTTCGCCGTCGTCGATAATGTAGGCATTAGCAAGCAGAAATTCAAGTTCTTTGATGCGGCCTTCAACGAAAGCTTGTTCGTTTTTGGCATCTTCATATTCCGCGTTTTCGATCAGTTCGCCGTCTTCCATGGCTTCTTGTAAGCGAGCGGCAACTTGTTTGCGTTTATCGGTGCGTAAAAACGCGAGTTCTTGTTCAGATTTTTCGAAACCCTCACGGGTCAGGTATGAACTTGGCATAACTAAATCCTTGTCATAAAATGGTTAATAGATGCTATTAACATAAAAGGCGCAAAGAAAGCCCAAGCTTCCTAAACGCTGGTTGGTTATTATACTATAAAGCGCTTTCTTACAGTTTTTCAACACTTTTACTAGATATTGAGTGATTTTCCTGTCCCATTCATTTTTGAACGGGAGACCCTAAGATGAAGCAAAAAGCCTTTTCCGACCACGGATATGGCCAGAGCAGGCTTTTGATTTGCTTGAAGTCAATATTAGAAGCGTTGCTTAAGTCGAGCGCTCTTGCCGGTGCGTTCGCGCAAGAAGTAAAGGCGCGCGCGGCGGACTTTGTTATGGCGTTCCACAACGACTTTGGCGATGCGAGGGGAATGCAGCAAAAAGGTGCGTTCCACGCCGATACCGTTGCTGGCAATGCGGCGAACGGTGAAGGAGGCATCATTAGCGCGGCCACGGGTATAGAGCACAACGCCCTTAAATTCCTGGATGCGTTCGCGGTCGCCTTCTTTAATTTTCATGTGAACACTCACATTATCGCCAGGGAAAAGATCCGGAATATTAGGATTCTTTTCGGCTTCGACGGACTTTAATAGTTCTGAATGGTTCATCGTAATCCTCTTACATACTCACATAATTAAAAGTGCCTATGCCAGGCACGAACAGACAGTATACCACAGAGTGGGGTATATGTGTCAAGCATTTTTATGTTTTCGTTCTCCAAAAGTGTGGCCATCAATTGCGGCCAGTGGCAGGAGTATACCCTATCCCTGTCAAGCTGATAGGCTCAATCATGGACAAGGGCAGAATGCATTATAATGCTGAACATTGCACATCATTTGTTTATGCTTTTCGTGATAAAAAAGCGAAAGTTTATTTAGCTTCAATGGCTGTGCATTAAGGTTAAGATTATGAAAAAACTTTGTACAATTTGTCTTTTGCTGCTCATTGCTGTGGTTTTGCTCTCTTGCAGGCCAACAGCTATAAACCAATCAAAAGAACCTGCCACGACTTCCATCTTGGCTGGTGAAGCATTAAAAGCGGAAGCCCCGGAAATCAGCCATCTTGCAAAACCGAATGAGCCGGAGAACAAAATATTTCCGACGCCAGTTGAACACAAAGTCACCGTAGAACCCAGTCCAACACCACCACCAGTGAACCTCAATGCGGTGGTTTGGACAGTGAACCCGCGTGTCCCCATCCTCAACTTCCATCGTTTTTCACACCGCTGGGAAGATGAAGAAACAGGGACTTTGATGCGCCTTTCAAACTTTCAGTCCATTATTAAAAGGCTCTATGATGCCGGATATACCCTGATTAGTCTGCGGGACTATTTGGATGGGCGAATTGTGGTGCCGGAAGGGCGCAGGCCGCTTGTCCTTAGCCTGGATGATGCTTATTTTGCCAATCAACTATCCTTGGACGCTGAAGGAAAACCACACAAACTAAGCGGAATCGGGTGGCTTTACTATTTTTCTCAGGAACATCCGGATTTTGGTTTCGAAGTCACAATGTTTGCCAATTTTGGTGACAAGTTGTATGGTAATGCTTTTCGTGGCAATTGGTGGTATCTGGGTGATAACTGGGAGCAGGACTTTGCCAAGACGCTTGTCTGGGGTATCGAAAACCATGTTATGCCGGTTAATCATTTGTTTCAGCATCCCGATCTTGAAGTGTTGAAACTCGAGGATATTTTGCCGCAAATTCAAAAGAACGATACGTATCTGCGGGACTATCTGAAGCTTGCCAATCGCGAGGATTTGATTGAGACTTTACCCAATGTGATCGCTCTTCCTTATGGCAAATGGCCCCTCTATGACGCGGGAAAGCAGGTTTTGTTCTCCTATGTCAATCCTGAAGGTAAACCGATTGAAGCCATTTTTGAAGCGGGCTATGAGTACTTTCCAAAGATGTCTCCAAGTCCCTTGGATACCGATTTTGACCGTTTTCACATTCCACGCATGGCGCCAATCAATAAAGTTGTCAGATTTGTTGTAGACAGTGCGCCAGACTTACCTATGGCACAGACTTGTCAATTAAGCTTCCCTGGTGACGCCGATTTGAAGGATAATGCCACGCTGAGTGCGGCTATCCAATTGGCAACAAAGACCAAGGCTTGTCCTCAAGGAACCTATATCGTGAACGGGCAGGTGTTTATTGCCAGGGACGAAGGTACCCAGCTTTGGACAAAAGCCTCCAGCCAACCCTAATCTTCTTACCTATGTTGTGCGGATAACACACACAAAACCAAGTCATTTACTGAGGAAATCACCTATGGCAAAAGCAATGACCCCAGAAAATCGCATCAAAAAAGCACGTGCTTTGATAGAAGAAGCGCGGAAGATTGAGCGACCCAGCTCGGTTGGCTGGGACTTCTTTAGCTACACCGCTCAAGTAAAAGAGACCCTACGCAAAGCTTTTGAACTGGTGAAATTGATTAACCACTCCCCAGCCACGGCTGAAGAGGTCAAAGCCGATGCACGCGCGGTGATTGAAGAAATTGCCGAGGCAGAGCAAGAAATCCTTGGTAAAAGATCCGTCTAAAAATTTAAACACGCCCTAAGAATGCAACACTTTGGTGGGGCACATCAATAAAGCCGTTCGTTTCGTGTTGGCTAAAGAGCGCTTCGAGCGCTTCGATGAAATCCTCATAGCCGTCATCGCCGGGAATAATTGCATAGGAAGCGGAACGCGCGCGACCCACGAAGCCGTCTAAATCATAGCGTACGGGATTGTCAAAGCGCTTTTCAATGACCTTTCCTTCAAAAAAGGTTTCAAATTGGCGATGACCCTGTTGACGTTCAAAACTAAAGCCTGAGAAATTAGGACAATACTTCGCAAAAATTTCTCTAAAGGCGACATTGATTTCGTTGTCCAATTTGCGGTGATTCCACATGAGACAGACCTGACCTTCTGGCAGCAAAAGGCGCTTGCATTCCAGGCGAAATGCCTGAGCATCAAACCAATGGAAAGCAGAAGCCGCGGTAATCAGGTGGATGCTTTGGGCAGGTAGCCCGGTGTTTTCGGCAGGCGCGGCAATCGGGTGAAAGTTGGATTGGCCACTTAGCAGGGCGTTAGCTTTGGCGCGCATGTCTGCGTTGGGTTCCACCGCGTAAACCGTTGCGCCGGTGCTGAGCAACTGGCGGGTGAGCTTCCCGGTGCCGGCACCCACATCAGCAATAACGCTTTGGGGATTTATCTTGAGTGTGGTGACGAGCCATTCTATTAACTCCGGTGCATAAGAAGGGCGTGAAAGCTCATAAATATCGCTTTTTCCGGAAAACTTTTGGGTATTGTCCATGCTAAACTCCTTCACTCATTTCCATTTTATCTTAAGCATAATTTTTTGACACGTAAACAAGCCGGCTTGCGTATAATTGAAGCATGCCTAAAATTTATCTGCCACCCAAACAAAAAGCATTGGCTTGGAATCCGGTCTTCATGATCGGTTTGGTGTTGTTAGGGTTAGGGTTGGTTGTGCTGGCTAATTTACCCGCGTTTATAGCTTTTGCCTCGCCCATAATCGCTTTGGCTTTCTTGTTGGCAGTGCCATTTTTCTATGTGCTTTACCAATATAATAAGGCGCGTCAAATACGTTATGAGCTTGATGAAGAGCGTTTGCAAATCAATTGGGGACTTAACAGCCTGATTATCCCATTAAGACAAATCGAATGGGCGCATCAGACCAGCGAATTTGAGGACGAAATGCCGCTGCCTCATTGGCACTTGCCTGGGGCTTATTTGAACTTATTCGACATCAAGGGTATGGGCAAAACCCGCTTTGTGGCAACAGATCCTGAGCGGATGATATTAATCAAAGCCGACGAGCATTATGTGGTGGTTTCCCCAGAGGAGCAGCAAGCGTTTCTGACAGCCCTCACCGAGCAGCGAACTTTGGCAAAAGCGAGCGATGAGGTGGTGACGGAGCGGAATTTCAAGCACCTTCTGCGCGACATGTGGCAGGATAAGCTGTTGAAAAGCCTGGGGATAGTAGGTTTAGTTGTTTCGGGGATATTGTGGTTGGTGGTTGCGGTTTTGCTGGCCACGCATGGCACGGTGACATGGGTGACCTCGGAGGTTGTGCGCGCTTCCCAACTGCTTTTGCTACCCATTTTTGGAAGCGTTATTTGGCTGATGAGCATTGTTACAGGATTTTTTATTTTGACCCGGGAACGGGCGGATAAGCTGATGGTCTACTTGCTGTTAGGGTGTTCTGTGCTGAGTTGTTTGATTTTGATTGTAGCCAGCCTGGTGATGGCGCTTTAAGCTAGCGGATATCTTTAGAATTGGTGTGGGGAAATAGTGGACAAACGCGAAAGGCTTTGCTATAATCGCAACACTTCGGGCGCTTGGCTCAGTTGGTTAGAGCGCACGGTTCACATCCGTGAGGTCACTGGTTCGAGTCCAGTAGTGCCCATAGTTTTGACGCATAACAACTTTGTTGTGCGTTTTTGATTTAATTTTTGGGACGATTAAAATAAAGGTTCACATCCGTGCCTAGCGGAGCTAGGGGCTACGCACAGGTCACTGGTTCGAGTCCAGTAGTGCCCATAACCGTTCTAGCGTGGTCCCCTGACCACGCGTTTTGTTTAACGCTAGGTATGTGGTGTTGCGTATGGCGAGGACGCCACACGCGAACGGAAAAGCGGGTTCACATCCTAGTCCAGCAGAGCTGGATGCGATGCAACCCTGTAAGTCATGGGCTGCGCACACGACA
>CAZUZM010000068.1:0-8831 GCA_964624615.1 uncultured Anaerolineaceae bacterium | reverse complement strand
TTAGCGACCCGGCAAAGTGTACCGATAACCAACTGTTTTGCTCGGTACCGTAGGTGTGGGCAGAAAACGTTTTTGAGACGTTTGGTTCCTCACTTTCAACCTTTACAAAGAGGGATGTTGGCGGAATCCCAATTAAAGCCTGTAAACCGGTAAGACTGACTGGCTCACTAAACGTCATTTTAATCGCCAGGGGGTTGGCTTGTAACCCGCGGATGAGGGTGTTGGTGTTGCCGTCAAAGAGGTTTTCGATTTTGCCGATGTCCAATTGCGAATAGGTGACATCTACTTCTTGGTCGAATAGGGTAATGGTCGCTTCCTCCGGGATGGCTTTCCGCGCTTGTTCGGTCTTAAATATGTCTTCGGCGTTTTCAGAATAGTCCATGCTCACAAAGTAGAAGCCAGGTTCGCCATTGGGCCATGCCAGGGTCTTGTGGACTTCGAGGTTGTCAAACTTACTGCTGGATTGGGTTTGATTGTATTCCTCAGGTGACATGACGAAAATCATGCTTTTGTCGAGATCTTTTTGGTTCGTGGACCAATCCTTGACACTGTTGACTTCAATGGGCAAAGGGTCACCAAGGAAAAACCCTAAAATAACGTCTGTGTTGTTTGCCCAACTTGGGCTGACGATGATTTTGGCATTCGGGTGTTCGGCTTGATAGGCTTTGATTTCAGCGGAAAGCTCCTTACCACCCCATTGCATGCCATAAAGCCCATAGTCTTGATACCAAATAGGTCCTATTGTGATGGCGGTATGGGTTATCCAAGCACTGGAAGCTACAAGCACAATCAAGATAATTGCTACGGGGATAAGAGCTTTTCGAGCTGTTTTCCCTAGCCAATTCAGATGGGAATCCAGTCCAAGACATGCCAGAAAAGCCAATGGCACAAGTGTGACCAAATTGCGGGTGATGGCAACATCTACCAACGCCGCACCGGTTGGCGCCACCAATAGGGCAATCAGAACTACACGCCAGGCGGGGTCTTTGAGTTTGGTGAAAGTTTTGATGAGCCCTAACCCGATAAATGGTGCCAGCAAAAGCGGCACGTGCGCCATGTTTTTCATTTGGTGGCGGATGAGCTCGGCTTGATTGGGTTTGAACCAATAGATTGGGTTTAAGCCGCTTAGATAGCGACTGAAAAATTCACCCAGTTTAGTCATGAAAGGTTCGGTGCCAGACCAGTAACTTTGAAGAATGCTTAAATGTTGGCTGAGTGAGTCTGGGTATCGCAACCTAAAAATAAGGTAAGGTAAAGCTAAAATCACCAGGGTAACGATGCCAAGCCAGGGAATCTTCTTATCTTGAAAATGATAGCGAAAGTCAACGAATAAGAGGATGAAACCAGTGAGCACGACTACGATTTGGAGCGGGGCATAGGCATAAAACGTGAGCGCGCCAAAGAGGATGAAGATGGGCAGATAATCCCGGTCCTGCATGCGGTAGCGCAGGTAAAAATACAAAAACGCACAATAGAGTGCGGTGCCGATGGCTGTTTCGAAGGCTGTGCGACTGTGTAAAAACCAAGCTGGCAGAACGCTGACCACGAATGGCGCCAGCCACCAATACTTGCGTTTGAAAAAATCGCGCAAGGCTAACCCTAAAGTCAGTGGAAAAATAACGGTGATCAAGGCGGAAAGACCTCGCGTGAGCCAGATCGAGTGTCTAAAGGATGCCACCAGGATTTGAAGCCAAACCGAAAGGCTCAGGTTATATTGTCCGCCGTTTTCAAAGTAGACCGGTATGTGACCGGATGCATCGCGAAAGCCATTTTCGATCATTTTGCTGGCTGAAACGGTTTGAATAGCTTCATCTGAAAAGAAATAGATTGGGAATTTATCCAGCGCAATGAAGCGGGTGGCAAGGTAGAGGATTAGGCCAAAAATGAACAGAGCTTCTTGCCAGCCGAAGGTGCGCTTCTCTTGCGAGAGCTGAGATTTTGGGACGGATGAGTCGAGTTGGATCATGTCACGGTTCCGGGTTGATTAGCCCTTTGCTTCGTTGTCTAGCACACATTGGAAGAACTCAAGCAGTCGGACCATCGCCAGGGTGTCGAGATGGCAATAGTCATGCAAGTCGGAAAGCAGTGTTTCAAGTTCTGCGCCAATCACTTCGCCAGCATTCATGCGCCACCAAGCCACGCTGGCTTTTGTGCCCACATTGATCGGTAGGCTGTCATAGGATAGGTCTGGGATTAATACCGGAAGTACAGCTTTAATCGAAGCGCTTCCTTTGAATTGTGGGTCATAGTAGGCCATTTGATTAGGAATATCCATAAGGTCAAAAACACGTGCGTTGACGCTTTCGAGCCACTGGGCATGCTCAGGGAAGAGCTCCATGAGTTCCTTATGACGGGTCATTTCAAAGGTCTTGTTCCACACGATGATAGAACCCGAGTCACCCAGGTCTTGCTTCAGCTGCGTCATCAGGCCCGGATAGGGATTACCAGGTTCATTGGCTAAAAAGGCAAAATGCTCGAGTGGCGCGCCTGGTTTTTCTCGTTTATGAAGGGAATACTGAAACAAGATTTGTTGCTGAGGCTTGTTGCCCTCAAAGAGCGGGATGGCAGAAATGCAGGATTCATAGTCCAAAAAGTAGAGCGGATAGGCTAAGGTGTCTAGTAAGGTTTTGATGAGCTCAGCGTCGATATGAACGCGGTTTTTCTGGGTACTGTCTACGACTTGGCGTTGTTTCTGATTAAGCTTGAACGATGTGGGGACGTCAAAAATGCTGCGCACGCCCATGTCTAACAGGGCTTGTTTCGGTTTGGCTAGAATACGCGGAATGTTGTAAATGGAATACTCGGGCAAGTCTGGATGGCAAATATCAGGGAAGGGGCAATCTTTAGGCTTGAGGCAATGCGCAGTGGCGTCGGCACGCGTCTCTTGGGCGGCTTGCAAGGCTTCCTGGCGCTGCATGAGAATATCCGGCAGCATCTGGATGACCTCGTGGGTCAAATCTTCCATGATGAACAGTTGGCTCAGGTCAAGTTCTCCCTGGCGGCGATAGTCTGGGTTGAGGTGCATGAGGCTGCATTGGGTAACCTGGAGGTGTTTTTCCAGGATAGCCAGTTGGAAAGCCAAATCCATTAAGTATTCAGGCTTAAGTTTTGTGCCACTTTTGACTTCTATCAGGTGATAAGTATCATCAAGTGTGTTTCGGATAAGAAAATCGACCCGCGCCTCAAAAGGTCCGTCATAGCAAGTGTATTGATAAACCAGCTGGTCATCGGGGTTTTGCTCGACTAATTCCGTGAGGTAAATTCTCGCGAGCTTCTCAACTTCTTTGCCATCTTCCATCTGATGGACTGCCAAGGGATCGAGCGCTTGCTGGGCAATGCCTTGTTTAAGCGCCCATAGATGGCGTGGTGTATCCATAAAGGTTAAGAAGTCAGATTTGGTGATGCTAAGGGTTGGGTCCATGTTTTCTCCGCTGGAATGATTGTCCGCCTGAATTATATCAATGCTTGCCTTACTACGGTATAATAGCCTTCCGAACAAACACAAGGATGAACTATGCGTATAGATAAAATTTCCCCCGAAGCGTTTGAAAGAATAGTCGACATGGCGGCTTTTGCCCTGGAGCCAGATGAGAAGGCTTATTTGCTGGATCAGCTCAACCTTCAACTGCAGTCTGTTCAAGAGCTATTGGACGTTCCCCTCGAAGAGGAAAATGCCTTTCCAAAGAAACAAATTCCCCGTGTGGGTGACACCCATCGCGTTGACCAGTGGCAAGCTTTTGAAAAGCCCCGCACGATTGTCGAGCGTGCGCCGCAGAACGAAGACGGCATGTTCTTAGTGCCCGAAGCTGCCAGCGGAAAGGATCGATCATGACATTTACACAACTTTCTGCTTTAGATATAGCCAAAAAAGTACAGGCTGGTGAGCTTAAAGCCACCGACATGGTCGAAGCCAGTTTAGCCCAAATCCGAGCGGTTGATGGCGATTTTGGTGCCCTGGATGGCCAGGTGACCGACCCCACGACCGATAAAAAAGTGCATGCTTTTATCTCATTGACTGAGGAAATGGCGATGGCGCAAGCCCAGGCCGTAGACGCCAAAGTGGCTAACGGTGAGGACGCCGGCCTTTTGGCAGGTGTGCCGGTTTCGATTAAGGACATATTCACGATTGAAGATACAGTCACAACGGCTGCCTCACGCATGTTGGGTAACTATCACCCGCCTTATACTGCCGCCGCTGTGCAAAAACTGATCGATGCTGGCGCGTTGATTATGGGCAAAGTTAATTTGGATGAGTTCACTTTTGGCTCTTCCAACGAATCAAGCGCTTTCCAGCCGGCGAGTAATAACCCTTGGAATCCCGCACATGTGCCGGGTGGTTCTTCGGGTGGCTCGGCTGCTGCTGTGTCCGCAGAAGAAACCCCGCTTTCTTTGGGTACCGACACGGGTGGCTCCATCCGTCAACCGGCTGCTTTTTGTGGCGTGGTAGGCATGAAGCCCAGCTATGGCCGTATTTCGCGCTATGGTTTGATTGCTTTTGCCTCTTCTTTAGACTGCCCTGGACCACTTGCACGCAACGTTGCTGATGCGGCTTTGATGTTGCAGGTGATGGCGGGAAGTGACCAGCGTGACGAAAGCACCGCGACCCTGCCCGTGCCCAATTATTTGGAAGCACTGCAGCAAGATGTCAAGGGCATGCGCATTGGCCTTTCGCCTGACTATTTGGGCATTGCTTATCCGAACCCGAAGACCGGTGAAGTCGAGATGCTGCCGGTGCAAAAAGAAGTTGAACAAAAGCTTCTGGACGCTGCCGAACAATTGGCTAAATTGGGTGCTGAAATTGTTGAAGACGTGCCCCTGCCGCACACGCGCTTTGGTATTCCGGTCTACTTTGTGGTCTCTCGCATTGAAGCGGCTTCGAACTTGAACCGTATGGATGGCGTGAAGTACGGCTTTAGCGTTTCGTATGCACACGACTTGCAAGACCTCTATCGTCGCACGCGCACGCAAGGCTTTGGCGCACAACCCAAACTGCGCATTTTGATGGGCGCTTATCTGAGCGCTTCCTCGAAGCATGTCAACTATTACCAACTGGCGAGCCGCGTACGTGGCATGATCCGCCAGGATTTTGATAAGGTCTATGATCCGAAGGGTACTTATCGCTTGGACGCACTTTTGACTCCGACTACCCCAACTACGGCGTTTAAACGCGCGGAGGTTTTTGGCGATTCGGTTTTGATGCAGTACGCCGACCAGATGACGGTCTCGGTGAACCATGCCGGTTTGCCAGCGATTACTGTTCCGGCCGGTCTGGATGAAGCCGGTTTACCGATCGGTATACAGCTGATTGGTGATGATTTTCACGAAGATACTATCCTGAGGGTTGCCCATGCCTATGAGCAATCCACGTTAGATGCGGATTGGCGCAAAGTGCGACCCATGGCGTTGCGGGAGGTGAAGGCATGAAAGACTACGAAGTAATTATCGGACTAGAAACCCACATCCAACTCAATACCCAGACCAAGATTTTCTGTTCCTGTAAAGCGGATAGCTGGGAAGCCGAACCGAACACCAACATCTGTCCGGTTTGTTCAGGTCAGCCAGGTGTTTTGCCACGGTTGAACAGCGAAGTGGTGAAAAAGGGTGCCCTTTTGGCTGCTGCAATGCATGCCGAAATTAATCCGTGTTCAATCTTCGACCGTAAGAATTACTTCTATCCCGACCTGCCCAAAGGTTTCCAAATCACCCAGCTCTTTGAGCCGATAGGCAAGGGTGGCTATTTGGATTTGCATATGCCCGAGGGCGAGATACGTCGCGTGCGCATCAATAAGCTGCACCTTGAAGAAGACGCCGGCAAGACCAAATTGGAACATGGCCAACGCATGGTTGACCTCAACCGCGGTGGTGTGCCTTTGGTGGAGATGGTTACCGAACCCGATTTACGCTCCGGTGAAGAAGCCGCCCAATATCTGACACAACTGCGCGAGCTTTTGCGCTGGATTGGCGTCAGTGAAGCCGATATGGAACGTGGCCACTTGCGTTGTGACGCCAATGTGTCCATCCGTGAAAAAGGGTCAACGGTTCTGAATACCAAAACGGAAATTAAGAACGTCAACTCGATTGATTCGGTGCGCCAGGCCATCACTCTGGAAGCCAAACGCCAAATCGAATTGGTTGAAGCGGGTGGCAAGGTGCTGCCCTACACCCTGGACTGGGACGCTGATACCGGCAAGTTGAGCATGATGCGTTCGAAGGAAACCGAGGCGGATTATCGCTATTTTAGAGAACCCGACTTGCGCCCTGTGCTTTTAAGCCAGGAAGAAATCCAGGCGATTATAGCTAGTCTGCCAGAAATGCCTTTCGAGCGGCGTAAACGCTTTGTTGAAGCATATAAATTGAGCGCTTATGATGCTGAAATCTTAACCTCCGAGCGTGGACTTTCGGACTATTTTGAAGAAGCCGTCGCGCTTTATGGCAAGGACCCTAAAACCATCAGTAACTGGATGATGAACGATTTGGCGCGCCTGATGAACGACACTGGCAAAACCGCGCGTGAACTGACCTTAAAGCCTGCGCATTTGGTTGAGCTGGTGCGATTATTGGATGATGGCAAAATCAACGCCCCAACGGCGAAATCTTTGTTGGGGAAGATTGAGGCCACGGGCAAGTCTCCGGCGGCGATAGTGGAAGAAGAAGGTTTGGGACTGATTGCTGACGCAGATAGCTTGCGCACACAGATTGAGGCGATTTTAGCCGGCGCGCCGGGTGAAGTTGCTGCCTTCCGGGGTGGAAAAGAGTCCTTGATGGGCTGGTTTGTTGGCCAGGTCATGCGCTCTACCGGTGGCAAAGCCGACCCCAAGCTGACAAGAGAGATATTGGTGGAGCTGTTGAAAGAATAGCACTAAAAAAATGTGAACTCCAACTGGTGCATGGCGTCTCGCCATGCACTGGTTTTTTAAGGCAAAGAATAATAAACCTCTCGTATTACTATTTTTAGGTATTGAAGTTGAAAAGACTCACGCCTTGAAAAACATCCGGCACGTAAGCGGTCCTGGATAGGTGAGAAAACAACTAGCCCCCTCCTTGGGAGGGGGACTAAGGGGGTGGGTCTTGCTTTATTGGAATGAGTGTTTGCGATTGGTAACAACCCTGAATCCAAGCCTACTGCAGATTTTGAAGAAACTGTTGAAAGGATAACACTAAAAAAGTGAATTCCAACTGGTGCATGGCGTCTCGCTATGCACTTTTTATTGTGGCGAAGAAACTCAATACAATGCGTTTGTAGTCTCAAGTATTGATTAGATAAAAGACCCACACCCTTTAATCCCTCTCCCTGCGCTTCGCTGGAGAGGGCGATTATGAAGCTTTTACAGCCGAGAAGCATCCGGCATGCGAGCAGCACTCCTTATTCAATGCTTCGTAAAAAACGCTATTAACCCCAAAAAGTAGGAAAAAAACACCCCAATAACCATATTGGGGTGTTTTAGTCTTAGAAAAAATGGGTTATCCCAGTGCGCCGGCGTTGGCCCAGCCATACTCAGACGTAGGTTGGTGCTTTTCCAAATAGGCTTTGGTGGTCTCAGGGAACATGGCATAGCTGATCACAGACTCATCCGAAGGGCGCAGATGCTTGATTTCTTCACGCGCCGAGGGCAGGCGTGGTTCGAGCAAGTCTGCGGGGCGTTCGGTAATCGGTTTTTCGCCATGCAGGACCTTTTCAGCAAAGTCCTTATTGATGGGTGCAACCGGCTTGCCATAGTAACCGCGCACATAATCTTGCATTTCGTTGGGGATGATGGTGTTGCGGCTGCCAGAAAGCACGTTGACCATCGATTGCGCACCAACGATTTGGGACATGGGGGTCACGAGAGGTGGGTAGCCGACTTCGCTGCGCACTCTTTCGACTTCCGCCAGCACTTCGTCGAGTTTATCTTCCGCGCCGACCTCTTTGAGTTGCGCGATGAGGTTTGAAAGCATGCCGCCCGGCACCTGGTATTGCAGGATGAGCGGGTTGACTTGGTAAATCTTGACGTCAAAGATTTTGTTGGCTTGGAAGGTGCTGCGGATGCGTTTGAAGTATTCCGCAATCTTGACCAGTTTCGCGCTATCCAATCCAGTGTCAAAATCCATTTCTGAAAGCACGATGTGCATGGTCTCGGTGGGTGGTTGGCTGGTGCCGTCAGAGACGGGCGAAATAGCAGTGTCGATCATGTCACAACCAATTTGAACCGCGTCAAGGTAGGTCATGGCGCCGGTGCCACTGGTGGCGTGGGTGTGCAGGTTCACCGGTAAGTCGCTCACCGATTTGATGGCGACAACAAGGTCGGCAGCGTTCTTGGGTGTGAGGATGCCGGCCATGTCTTTGATACAAATCGAGTCAGCACCCATTGATTCGAGATCTTTCGCGATTTTGGCAAAGTACTCGTTGGTGTGTACCGGGCTGATGGTGTAACAGATCGCGCCTTGGGCGTGCGCGCCATATTTTTTGATGGCTTTGAAGGAAGTTTCGAGGTTGCGCAGGTCATTGAGCGCGTCAAAGAGGCGGATGATATCCATGCCGTTGTCGATCGAGCGACCGATGAAGGCTTCGACGACATCGTCAGAATAGTGCGTGTAGCCGAGGAGGTTTTGGCCACGCATCAGCATCTGCAGCTTGGTATTCTTGACGTATTTACGGATAGTGCGGAGGCGCTCCCAGGGGTCTTCATTCAAATAGCGCAGGCAGACATCAAACGTTGCGCCGCCCCAACATTCAAGGGCATAGTAACCGGCTTGGTCCATCGTTTCGAGGATGGGCAACATTTGGTCGGTGGTCATTCGCGTGGCAAATTGGCTCTGATGAGCGTCACGTAGGGCAGTTTCGATGATGTTAA
>CAZUZM010000067.1:0-8863 GCA_964624615.1 uncultured Anaerolineaceae bacterium | reverse complement strand
CGGTCGCCAATCGCTCCCCAGAGCGCGTAGCCCACAATACCAGAGGCAAAGAGCAAACCGGTAAAGACCGCCGCTTGTTCATCATTCAGACTAAAAGTGCGAATAGCATACACGGCAATAAATGCCGTTGCCATGTTACCGATAAAAGAAAGCGCGCGAGCAAAGATGTAAAGCCTAAAATTGGCATCCTTCTTGAGGATTTTCCCAGCACTGGCAAGCACATTGGTTTGGCTGTCTTCCTTTGCGCTAACCTGTTTTTGGTTTTCCAATGCTGTTGGTACCTGTTCAGAACCATCATCATCGATCTCGGGATCACGGTTCTGACGATAGAAGGCGAACGAAATCCATTGAATGACCACTGCCACGGCAAAACCCACGGCATAGTTATAAGGGTAAGTCAAGTTTGCCAAGATGAGCCCAAAAATAGCTGACCCAGCCACACCAAAGCCCTGCCCCACCATGCGCGAAAAGCCAAAGAAGCGCGCGCGATGCGTCAGCGGGATAACACGCGCCATCATTTCTTGCCAGGGCAAGCCAGCCATGCCACCGCTTACACCACGCCAAATCATGAGGAATATGAGCACAGCCAGCCCAATTTCTTTACCAATGATGGGCAATAAAAGCGCCAGAATGACTAATAGCAGGTAAGGGATGCGTTCAAAAACCGCCATTCTGCGGGCATAGGGCACGATTCGGGGCATATTTGATATGCGCTTTGCCATGAACATTTGGGGCAAAAACCAACCGGCGTTGACAATCGCTGGGATTAAACCAATAATAAACGGCGAATCGGTCATCGTTGCCGCGAAAACCGGCATGATGGTATTAATCGACCAGAAACTATCCGCCATGAAGAAAAAGCTAATATCAAAGGTGTTGATAATAGCGTTATGGCGAAAGTTTTTAGCGACTTCAGGATGCACCCGATCTTCAGGGTGAATGCTGAACTGCGCTTCCAGAAAGGCTCTGATGCGTTGAAACATAATCATCGTTGGTGATTATACGACAAGAGCCAAACAGGTGATGGCCTTTTGTCACACATTGACATTCTTGTGCCGGACATGGCAAAACAAAACCTCCCGACGATTGTCAGGAGGTTCATCACTTCTCTTTTGAAATTACAAGACAGGTTACTTAATAGTGGTCAGATAGCGTTGCAGACCCATCTGCTCGATTTTGTCTTTTTGTTCCATGAAGAGGTCGATATGGCCTTCTTCATCTTGCAAAATCTTATCCAGCAGGTCTTTGGTGCCGTTATCACCTTCGGCAACGACAACCTTGATGGCGTCGTTGTAGAGTTTGACGGCATGGCTTTCGAGTTGGAAGTCATTCTCCAGCATTTCGGGCACGGTTTTGCCGATGCGGATTTCGTCCATATCGCTGACCCAGGGGATGCCACCCAAGTAAAGGATGCGTCCGATGAGTTTTTCGGCGTGTTTCATTTCTTCGATGGCGGCGTGCTCTTCAGCCTCGCCCATCTTGCCGTAGCCCCAATCCTCAAACATTTCGGCATGCACCATGTATTGGTTGATGGCGGTGAGTTCTTCTTTCAAAAGTCGATTTAAGGTATCGATAACAACTTTGTTAGGTTCCATATTTCTCCTTACTCGCCACTCAGGGTGCTTAGATAGTTTTCAAGACCCATTTGTTCAATTTGATCCAATTGCTCTTCGAGGAAATCGAGATGATCTTCTTCATCGCGAAGGATATGTTCGAGCAATGACCGTGTGCCAAAGTCGCCGGATTCGGCGATGGGTTTGAGAACGTCGTTATAGGCCTTGACGGCTTCCACTTCTGCTTCGTGGTCATAGGTCAGCATTTTTTCAATGGTTGAGCCAATGTGAATGCGATTCAATTTATTAACAATGGGCGCACCCTCAAGAAACAGAATGCGCGAAATCAGTTTTTCGGCATGTTTCATTTCGGTAATGGCACGTTTTTTAATGACGGGATAGAGCTTGTTGTAGCCCCAATCTTCACACATTTCAGCGTGGACCATGTATTGGTTAATCGCTGTCAATTCATCCGCCAACAATTTGTTGAGCATGTTGATGACTTCTGGATGTCCTTTCATACTAATCTCCTTTTGTGGTATTTGCGTTCTTAATTATACATCCTAAACCCGTTGCTGCAACGAGGCGTAACGACCCTGACAAACTTATTCGCCAAGGCTGGTTAAGTCCTGATCAATTTCTGTCGCCAGTGCGTTGAGGATGTTTTGGATGTAGGCCTCTGGGTTTAGGGCTTCATCGCGGATGAATGGGCTCAAATCCATGGCGAAGCTTAGACGGCTCGTTTCATCTGGCGCGTAGGCATCCAGAAAGGTGGCATTGGCAAGTCGCCTGCCGATGACCGCTTCTTCATAGTTTTTTCCACCGGCTATTTGGGATTTGTACACCTTCATCAATTCTGATTGAAGGTCAGGATGAGATGAAACATCAAAAATGACTTTGTGTTTCTTGGGCAAAAAATCCAAAGCCCGCCAAACTTCACAGCCATAGAGCCTTTCAGGTCGCTTGTCGAGTGGCATTCGGCGGATAGCTTCGATGACCCGCAAGGCAACCGCGACATGTGTGCGGTGCTTATCGAGCAGGTTGTGGGTATAGATAACCTGGGGCTGTGTGGCATGCAGGAGCTTGTCGAGGTCTTCGGCGAGTGAGGCATAATCTTTTGCGCGCACCTGAGCGCTTTGATAGCCCAGCATCACTTGCGCGCTATAGCCCCCCACCCTGGCAGCTTCTTTCTGCTCTTCATGGCGCACTTTTGCCATTTCTTCATCGGTCAAATGACCAAAAGCACCCGTGCGAGGTGTGCCACGCCCATCTGTCACCGTGCAACCGGTAAAATGTCTTGTTGGGTTCTTGTAGCATTTAAGGATGCCATCAGTTGCCATAATTTCAATATCATCTTGATGGGCAGCGATGGCTAGGTGAGTGGTTTGCGCTAAAGCGTCTTGTGGGTTTTGTCCACTGGGGATGAAAAGTTCCTGATGGGTTTTGTTAAACATGGTTTTCACTAAATGAATTATACCGTGCAAAGGAAACAAGCAATGATAATAATAAAAAGGCTTGCAAACGGTACCTCACAAGCCTTTTGTTTTTACTTTGTCAGCGCTAAGCCTTAAGCAATGGTCACTTTTTTGACATACTCAGATGTTGCGGCGGCGAGGGTCGCGCCATAGCCGGGATAAAAAGCGACTTCATCACCCAGTTTCAAGGGATGGTGGGCGTCGGTCACATCCAAAATGGCGTGGTCACTCGAACCACCCAGCACAATAATGCCTGGATCAACTGGCTCGAGTCCTTCAATCACCACATCCTGACGTCCAAGATTCAAAATGGCACGCTGGCGGATGCCGCGGTCTTCAAACTCGGGCTCATTACCAAAAGCGTCTTGTCCGGTGTCGCCGATTGGCACTGAGGGCTTTTCTTTGAGCTCAATGATTTCAGCAACCAATTCGATAGTATCCTGGCGGGTGCCCTGCCAGGGGCTGCGGTCCAAAACGTTGCGGCCCAACACGATGGCTTCACCGACTCTAAAGTGGTTGATTTCCTTGGGCATCTTACCACTCGCCAAAAGCGGCAACCCACTGCTATTGCCACCAGAGAGCAAGCCGAGTTCCAAACCGGTTACACGGCGAGCTTCATCGCGTACGTCAATAAGAGTTTGCATGTTTTCCACACTGGGCATCACACCACCGTAACATGCCAGATTGGTACCCAGACCAACGAGGTCCAAGCCTGGTAACAAGGCGGCTTCTTTAATGAAGTCCACTAAATCATCAGGCCAAATACCTTCGCGCAAGTCGCCAACATCCACCATGATAATCGGTTTATGGACTTTACCCAATCGCACCGCGGCTTCAGATAGCGCTTTGAGCGTCAACAACGAGGTGTTGAGCGAATATTCGGTAAACATAACCACATCATCAGCCTGTTTTTGGGCGGGCATGCGCAGCAAAAGCCGCTGGACACCGGGATGGTGTTCACCCACCCATTTTAGATTGGGCACACGGGAATCGGCAATCATATCCGCGCCGGCTTCAAGAAAAACGCCAGCCACTTCGGGGTTGCCACGCAAAACTTTGGTCACCATGGCGAGTTGCACGCCTTTTTCATGACATAGTTTGGCAACACTCAGGGCATTGTGCTTGATGCGGTCGAGATAAATTTCAAGTCGGGGGGTTGTTTCAAACATAAATCACTCCTCTTTTGGGGTCATTTCTTGCTTTACCCAGTATTCAAATGTTCTTTTTACTTCTTCAGGATAGCTATGCGCCAACGTTCCCAGCGCGGAAAATCGATAATTTTGATCAATAAGGACGGTTGTTTCGGGCTTAGGCAATAAATAAGCACCCGCACCCTGGCAAATGCTTTTCAAGATGGCATCACCACCCTGAACATGGGTCAACGCGCCACCCGTGCCCACCAACCATTGCACTGCGGTGAGGTCTTTGCCACGCACGATTTTTATTTTTCCCGAAGGCGTGTAAAGGTCACTGACCACACCGGCATGACGCCGAATGGCAGTTTCCACGGCGCGTTGGGTTAGCCAATGGGTCAGCTTCATCTGTTGCTCGGTCTTGGGCATCGCCATGAGGTGTTGCATTTGTTCTTCCCATTCTGGGTCGTTGGCAAGCGCCATGATGTTTTTAGCATTCACAAAAACACCCAGATCGCCTTCAACGGTGCGCTTGGCGAAAGGCTCTGGATCGATGGTTTTTGTATTCCATTCCAAGCTGCCTTCGGTCACGCTATGCACGTCGGTGGTCGCCCCACCCACGTCAATCACTAAAACATCTCCTAAGGCTTCGGCGAAGAGTTTAGCCCCAAGCAAAACAGCACCAGGGGTTGGCAAAACCTGGGCAGAAGTGAGTTCTCGCAAGCGTGCCATGCCCGGCGCGTAAACGATGTGTTTGTTGAAGAGTTCGTGAATAATAAGGCGTACAGGCTCGATATTGAGTTGGTCCACCGCGGGAAAAACATTATCGGTGACCATCAGTTCCACACCAGCCTGTTCAAAAATGTCACGGATTTGGGCGCGAATGGCAATATTGCCCGCATAAATCACCGGCGAAATTTTGCCCAAAGAGGCGATAGCTTCGGCGTTCTTGAGCACAATTTTCTTTTCGCCGTAATCGACCCCGCCCGCCAAAAGGATGATGTTAGGGTTGATACTAACCATTTCTTTCAGGTCATAATCATCCAGCTCGCCAGCAGTGACTTGCTTAATAATCGCGCCGGCGCCAAGAGCGGCTTCACGCGCGGCACGCGCGGTCATATTAAAGGTCAAGCCGTGGACGGTCATTCGCAGACCGCCCGCGGCTGAACTGTTTACAAAATATTTTGGATCTTCCAATGCTCTTGGCGCGCTTTTCTTCAAAACACGCAAAGCCTGATCAACACCATTACAGACATCGCCTTCATCAATAGAAGTGGTGGCAAAGCCTTGTGCCCAATGCTCAAAGCGACCTTCCGGCAGCAGAGCAAAGGCGTTGGCTTTTGTAATGGTTGAGCCAACTTCAAGCGTCAGAATATCCATTGTTACAAGGCGTGCCTAAACCAGGCCACGTTCCTTCATGGTCTTGACAATGGCATCCACCACGTCAATACCCTTGGTGCCACGTCCAAAGGTGGCATCCACACCGGTTTCACTCGCCATATCAGTGCTGACCTGTGTACCACCAGCGATAAGCACAACCTTGTCGCGAATGCCTTTCTCGCGGCAGAGTTCGTCGAGCTTGCGCATGTTCAAGCGGTGCACGTCACCATGGCTGATGATGGTCGAAATCAAAATGGCATGTGCGCCGGTTTCGATAGCGGCATCCACCATCTTTTCAATCGGCACAGAAGTGCCCAAATAGTGATACTTGACACCGTATTTTTCGATACCACCATGCTTGATGTCGAGAATTTCACGCAGACCAACGCTGTGTTCGTCCTCGCCAACCGTGCCAGCCACAACTGTAAGGCCAGTCTTCTTAATGGCGTCTTTGATTTCTTCTTCTGAGAGCAGAACAATCTTCTCAGGGATTTTGAGATCACGGCGGTCAATATCAAAGGCTACCTGACCCTTGACCTCCAGGAAACAACCCTCAGCGGGGTGCAAAACCATCAAGTTGATGACCTGAGGATCTTGCAAGCCCATGCGGCGGGCAATTTCGAGGCCAGCTTCGCGGGCGTAGTCTTCGCTTTCGGGGATCATCATTTCAAGCAATACGGTACCGTCACCAGCCCATTCCACTTCGGGGCGAATGAGGTTACCCTTGCGATATTCCCAGGTTTTCTCCAGGCGTTTGTGGACGTTATCTTCGTCGTCGAATTCATCAATATAGGTAATCAAATCGGGATTACACAAGGTACAACCACCATGGGCGTTGCAGGGATCGCTGTGTTCTTCGTTATAAGTGTTGTTGCCAAAGTGTGCGCAGACAGGTGCCATGTAGTCCGGATCGCGTTCGATGATGCTGGCAGCTGCCACACCACCATCACCCTGACGGGCGATACCGTCACCGGTGCGTTCGGGATATTGAGCGGAATCCACGAAGAATCCTTTTTCAACCGCGGCAAAATAGCCACCGACTTCGAGAATTTCTTCAAGGAATGCCACAGCGCGTTCTTTGATGTCGCGTACCATATCGCCCAAGGGACCATCACGCTTGATTTGAATCATTTCGTTGATGCCATCCAGGGCAGCCCAGGTTTGCTTCACGGTTTGCACGCCACGGATATTGTTGTAGTGCCAGGGCACGTTGCGGCCTTCATCAGGCGTAATCGTGCTTTGGATATCGGCACTGGTTAACATGGAAATGAGCGTGTCAATGGTGTGGGTGCGAATCGCTTCATCAATGGAGCTTTCGATGTAGCGGGTGTTCTGTTGCGCGCGCATTTTGAAATCAGAGAAGATTTCGCGCAGGGCAACGGCGTAGGGCAAGTCGTACCAGAATTTAGGCGCAGGCGGTGAGTTTGGTGGAACCGTAGAAAGACCAATCAGTTCCTTGGGCAAACCGGCACGCACACTGTAAGCACAGTTAATACCGTGCTGAACCAACAGTTCGGGCATCACCAGCCAGCCGGCTTTCGCGGTGGCGTTAGCGTTATGGGCACCATCAATTTGGAAGATGCCACCAGCAGCCATGACCTTCTTGGCTTCAGCAGCGTCCACAAAAGAGCGGTACATGTTGATGTTGCGGTACAAAATATTGTATTGGGGGTCCTGGTGCGCGCCGTTGATGCCCTCTTCGGCAAAGAGCACGGCAACTTCAGGGCCAGCCACACCAGAGACATAGCTATGGAAGTTGATTGGGCGACCGACTTCTTCTTCAATCAGGTCAATCGCTTTGCGGGAAGCGCGGATTTGCTTGCGGGTAATCGGCACACCACCCACACCTTCGGGGGTTCCTTCCATCAAACCGTCGATATGGCTTTGGCCGGTGTGGCGAATGACCATCAGGTGATCAGCGCCATGCCAGGCACCCATGCGCATACGGCGGATATCGTCTTCGAAACGTCCGGAAGCGATTTCAGTGGTCACCACCGGGATGGGTTGAGGATCGATGTTGTCAAAGTATTTTGAAGCGGGCAGACCGATGCTGCGCTTCAGGGGCTTGGCCATATCGCGATAGTGGAAGGGGCCCATATCGACGCCACCTTCGGGAACTTCGCGCCAGGTCCAACCCTTGCGAGGAGGACGATAATCTTCGAGGTCTTCCAGGATGGCTTCGATGTCAATTTTTTCATTGGGATCCAATGGTTGCATTTTCTTAGTCATCTTATTTCTCCTCAAAAAGGCCGATTAAGAGGTCTTTATCCTCTAACAGAGCGTCACCGGCGGCTTTGACATCACAATTCAATTTTTCACTAAGGCGCAAAAGCACATGGCCGGCACCTTTCCCTAACAAGCCGGCTTGGTGAATCGTGTTGACGATGCCATGAGATTTATGGCTGTTGATTCCCATTCTGAGCAGAATAGAGCGCTCGATGGACGGTGAAGTATGTGTGCGGGCAAGGTCGATGATGGGGTCGACCACTTTGTCGCACAGTGCCCAGAAGTGGGCTTTGAGTTCATCATCAGAGAGCTCTTTGAGGCGCTCATGACGGATCTCAAACTGTTTTATGCGTTCATCTGTCATAGTTTTCTCCTATTTATTATTCAGTCGGCAAGTTTTCACGCACCCATTCGGGCGTGCTCTTGATATCTTGTGCCAAGTAATCTATGTCTTGGTCGGTCCAGGCTTCCACAGCCAGGCGTTTAGCGGCGTTGCGCAGGTAGGAGCGCTTGAGCGAGTCCATATCCTGGGCTTTACCACGCACCTGATCCAAATGTCGGGGCAGAACAATGGTCTTGCCCGGGACGTTTTCGGCTGGGTCGCCGACATAAACATCAATACCGTTTTCGCGGGCGAAGCTCAGTTGACTGTTGTGGTGTTTGCCTGCGCCGGTGTATTCAGTTTCCTGGACAACCACGATTTGGTCCTGATCCATTTGACGCGCCATGGTAATGGCTGCGGTCAGGCTGGTGTTACCTGCGGGGCCACGTTCGATACCTTCCAACTTGGTGAGCAGTTCAGTCACATAGAAGACCTCACCCTGAGTCACGAGTTGGTACTCATCCATGTAACGTAAGCTACGCGCAGCGTTGCGCGGCACGTCGGCACGATCTGGCCAAGTGGCAAAAGGCACACCAAAGCCTGTATGGCCGGTGGTGAAGGATTTTTTGTTGAAATCAGTATCTGATGCCATATGCAGACCGCTGAGGTCCACAGAACAAGCCACGATGCGGGTTTTGTCCGCGCCAGCAGCCAATAAACCACGCGCGGTACCGGTCAGGTTGCCACCACCAGCATGGGTGATGATGACCGCAT
>CAZUZM010000066.1:3511-8938 GCA_964624615.1 uncultured Anaerolineaceae bacterium | reverse complement strand
GGTCGGACGGTTTGCACCAAGCGGTGGAAGCCAAAGAAGGCGTCAAGGTCGAGGCAGAAAACATCACCCACGCCACGGTGACCATTCAAAACTACTTCAGAATGTACAAAAAGCTGGCAGGTATGACTGGTACCGCGATGACCGAAAAGGAAGAGTTCTATCGCATTTATGGTTTGGATGTTTTGGCTATTCCTTCCAACCTGGAATATAAGGCAGAACAACCTGCTTCGGGTATTGACCAAGCCCAAGCCAAGGACGAGTTTGGCTATGACTATACCTATTACTACTCCGAAAAGGACCCCACCAAGCACGCTTTATATTTCAAGCGTAAGGACTATCCGGACGTGATTTATCGCACTGCTGAAGGTAAGATGCGCGCCATCGTGCTTGAAATTTTGCGCTATTTTGCCATTGGCCGCCCTCAACTGGTGGGTACTACCTCGGTTGAAAGCTCAGAACACCTTTCCAGTCGCATGAACTCGGAAATGGTGCGTCGTGTGTTGCAAGTGAACCTCATTCGACGTGCCTGGCGGCTTTCTAAAGGTGCCAAAGAGGAAGACTATCAACACGCGCCAGAACTGGTCGGGTTGAATGAACCCCTGGATAAGCTGCGTATGCCGGAATTGCGCCGTTTGGGCAGTCAGTTTGGCATGAGCACGATGGACCTCACCGATGAAAGTAACCGTGAAGGGCTTTTGGAACTGCTGAATATTGAACCCGAGCAATACGACCGCTTGAAGATCGTGTTTGATGCCGGCATTCCCCACCAGGTGCTCAACGCACGTAAGCACACCGAAGAGTCGCTGATTATCGCCAAGGCTGGTGCGGTTGGTGCGGTGACCATCGCCACCAACATGGCCGGTCGTGGTGTTGACATTAAGTTGGGTGGTGAGTTGCCCGAAAACCTCCTCTCGGAACTCAACCAAATTCTTGCAAAACACAGCCAACTGGATCCCTATAACATGACCATGCCGCAGCGTCTGGCTGCCGTAGAAGGGCTGACGGTAGAGCTTGACGAAGAGCAAGAAGCCGCGGTGAAGGCTTTCAAAGAGTATATGGAGCAGATGGCGTTGGTGCGTGAACTGGGCGGTCTGCACGTGATTGGTTCGGAACGCCACGAAGCGCGCCGTATTGACAACCAGCTGCGCGGTCGCGCCGGTCGCCAGGGTGACCCAGGTTCCTCACGCTTTTATCTGGCCATGGATGACGAACTGATGCGCATGTTTGGCGGCGAACAAATGGAAAGCATGCTTTCCCGCTTCAAGATGGATGAAAGCATGCCCATTGAAATTGCACTGATTAACCGTATGGTTGAGCAAGCCCAAACCCGAGTAGAAGGCTCTAACTTTGACGTGCGAAAGCACCTTTTGGAATACGATGATGTGCTCAACACCCAGCGTAATCGCATCTATGAGCAACGTGATCGCATCTTCCTTAAAGAGGATTTGCATGACGATGTTGCCGATATGATCCGCAACGAAATCGTGCCCAAGGTCGAGCAGGCGATGGTTGATGCTGAAGGTCCCTGGAAGCTTTTAGCCCTTTTGGAAGACTTGCAATCGACGATTAACACAGAATTTGGTGTTTACCCCTCCTACACCTTAAGTATGGTGGCGGAAGAGCTGGAAGATGTTGAGGACCTCGAAACGCTCAAACAGCGCTTATTGCAACTTTCGCAGAACGCGGTGAAGATCGAAAATGATCATATTATTGAGGGTGTTGAACTGCTCTTGGACCGTAACCAAACGACGATCAAAGACCAGATGACAGAGCGCACCGATGCCTTGGATGCCTTTTTGGAAACCTATGACCCTGAAAGCGGGCAGGATGCACAAGCTGAGCTCAGCCACCTGATGGGCGTTCAAGTACGCCTGGCGGCTGCCGAGCAGCGCACCTTACGCGATGACCCCATGAGCATGAAGCAGCCCCTGCGGGATGCCTTGCGCACCGGTGTGACCCTAAACAACCTGCGAAGAACGCTTTTGACCCTTGAAAAACGCTTCGGCGAAACCTGGCCCTTTAAAGCGATGGACCTGGCCAACCAAGATTGGGAAGACATTCGCAAGCAGATTTTGGGTCAGGCACAGGACTCACTCGCCCACAGAACCAAACTTCTGTTTGGCGAAAATGGTGAGGTGGCGCGTGATATCGAATCGAATGAAGCCCTGTTAATTGAAGCTTTAGAAGATGACGAAGCGATGTATAGAGCCATTCAAATGACCACCGTTGGCAAGCGTGTTGGCTTTGACCCACGCTCACGCCAGCGCCAATTCCGCGCGCATATGCGCTTGAATTACCTCTACCTGATGGCGGAAAAGTTGAAAAAATTGACGGCTGCACAGGTCAGTGAAAGCGTGATTGAACACCTCAAGGGCGCCGAAACGCACCTGGCGGAAATCTTTGGCGTTGCCGATTTGATGAACATGCAGAATATGAACCGGGTTATCGCCCAGACCCATGAGCCTTCCAAATTGGCATTAGCCAAGAAGTTGGGTGAGGAAAAATATCAGGCGATTGCTGAAATACCGGTTGAAGAAATCCCTGAAGATTTACATGAGGATATCCAAGCGGTCTTAGGGTATGAAACTCAAAACCGTATTTATCGCGACCTGTTGTTGGGCACTTTTACCGAATCTTGGGTGGAATATCTGACCGAGATGGAAGCCTTGCGGGTCTCGATCCGCATGGAATCCTATGGCCAACGGGACCCCTTGGTGCAATATAAGCATAAAGCCAGTGGCATGTATAGCGAACTCATGGGTACGGTGCGCCAAACGGTTATCAGCCGCATGTTCCGCTATCGCCCCAACCTGGCGAGTAGCCAAGAAGGCATTGCTCATTCTGCTTCTCCTGAAGATGCCACTGCCAAAGGCAAAAACCAGGGTAAGAAAAGACGAAAAAAACGCCACTAAAAGGACGCTAACCAGCTTATGAAACGTATTTTATTGACAAACGATGACGGCGTGCGCGCAGCAGGCATTTTAGCCATGGCGCAGGCACTACGGGAAGTGCCAGATTTTGATGTGGTCGTTCTGGCTCCTGATACCAACTGGTCTGCCAGTGGTCACAAAAAGACCATGACCAAACCATTGCGCATCAAAAAGGTGCAGCTGGCGGATGGTAGTTGGGCGTATAGCTCCGATGGCGCGCCGAGTGATTGTGTTGCCCTGGGTTTAATGGATGCTTTGGATATGGATTTTGACTTTATCGTCTCAGGCATCAACAACAACGCCAATATGGGGTTGGACGTAAGTTACTCTGGCACGGTGGCTGCCGCGCTCGAAGCAGCGGTCATTGGTAAACCGGGATTTGCCGTGTCTTTGGACGCGCCTGAGTATAACGATGGCAACTTAGATTTCACTGAAACTGCCAAAAAAGCGACAGAAATTATTGTCAAACTACTCGCCATTCCCAATGAAGGCAGTGGCATGACAGTGTGGAACATCAATTTTCCTTATAAGCCCGAAGGTGGCTATCGTGGTGTGCAGTTTACCAGACTGGGCACACGCTATTACCACGACTTTTTGCTAAAACGTGAAGATCCCTTTGGACGACCATACTTCTGGATTGGAGGCACACAACCGACCGGCGATCTGGTGGATTTCACGGATTATGGTGCTGTAAAGCAAGGTTATGTGTCGGTGACGCCGCTGCATATGGACAACACGAATTACGACCAGTTGAATAAGGTCGGCAAGACCTTGGACTAGACCTAAAGAGGACTTATGTTACCCGATTACCGTGTTCGCCAACGAGACTATTTGCTGGAAATTTTGCGCGCCTTGACCGAGGAGCTCGATCTGCCGGTGCTGCTCAAACGTATTTTGCGCATTACGGTGGAGATGCTTGGTGGTCATGCCGGCTTTATTGCTTTGCTGGATGACGAACATGGTTGGCAAATCGCGGTACATCAAGGGTTGCCGGATGCGTTGCATACCTATCTGGAAAACTGGATGGCGACTTTACCCAAAGATGTGGGCGAAGAAGGCGCGCGTGTGCCCGAAATGAATAAGATGCTCAGCGATATTAGCATGGGCATGATTTCTGGCGTAGGTATTTCGATGGTCAACCAAGGCCAGGTCATCGGGCAAATTTACGTTTTTCGTAATTATCGTACGACCTTTAGTACGAACGATTATTCCCTTTTGAACAGTTTTGCCAATCAAGCGGCGATTGCCGTTAGAAACGCCAAACTCTATAAGGAAATCAAGGATCATAACTTGCGTACTGCAGCGTTGCTGGATTCGGTGGCGGATGGGATTGTCATTTTAGGTCCTGACCTCAAAATTACGCAGGTGAACGCTACTTTTTGCAAGTTGGTGAATGCTGCGCCGGGCTCATTAATCGGTGAAACCTATGAAAACGCGGTGCAGTGGGATGGGGTCAATAAAGGTTTGCCCGTGCAGGAAGCGTTGCGTTACAACTGGACACGTTACCCTCGTGAGGACATGTATATTGAGGGCAATATGGTGCGAAAAGGAAATTTGCCGCCTTTGCCCATTTCGATTAACTACGCGCCTTTGTTTTCCGGTGACGGGAAGTTGTTGAATATTATCGCTTCCGTGCGCGATATCACCCGTCATCGCACAGCCGAAGACCTGAAAACCGGCTTTATGTCGGTCATTAGTCATGAACTTAAAACGCCGATTGCGCTCATCAAGGGCTATGCCAGTACCTTGCGGCGTGACGATGTGGACTGGGACAAGGAAATGGTGGATGAAAGCCTGGCTATCATTGAAGATGAAGCTGACCACTTGGCTGCCATGGTGGAAGACTTGTTGGACGCCACACGTTTGCAAGCCGGGGGCTTGGCATTCCGCCCAACCGAATTGGATATTGACGCCTTGGTGGAAGATTTGTTGCGTAAGCATACGCTGCAGGCTCAACGCCAACCGCTCATCACGCACTTGCCCCATAATTTCCCGCTTGTTCATGCCGACCCGACCCGTATCAACCAACTGCTCACAAATTTGATTTCCAACAGCATCAAGTACGCCAAAGAAGGCACCATCGAGGTGGATGGGGAAGCCTTTGAGGATCATGTCAAGATTTGTATTTCTGATCATGGCCCGGGCTTTGATCCGATTGATGTGCCTCACGCTTTTGACCGGTTTTACCGTGCGGATTACAACAACACCAACACCAAAGGCACTGGTTTGGGCTTGTTTTTGAGCAAATCCATTGTGGAAGCGCACGGTGGAAAAATCTGGGTTGACGAAAAATACACAAGTGGAGCCCGTATTTGTTTTACTTTGCCCCGATATCTGCCTAAGACTTTATAATGTCTTGTCGGAGGGCAATTGCCATGAATATAGAAGATTTGCAGGGTTTAACACCCAAAAAGATGTCCGGCTTTAGCGTTTATGAGATTGAAGAAACCGGATCAACCAATGATGATGTACTCAAATTAGCTGAAGCAGGGGCGCC
>CAZUZM010000066.1:0-3411 GCA_964624615.1 uncultured Anaerolineaceae bacterium | reverse complement strand
GCAACCAGTTTGGAAGAGCATATCGGGAAGATTGTGCCTGGTGATGAGGTTTTGTCCGCTTTGTTGGAAGCCATTGCCGCATTGCGGCCTTATATGACCAGTTTGGATTTCATTACACTATGGAATGAAAAACTGGCTTTTATTGGTGAGACAGTCGCCATCGCTACAAAAAAAGGCGAAACTGAGCAGTTCCGCCTTTTGGGTATTCAGGATAACGCAGCGCTCTTGGTGCAAGACGCCCAAGGGCATATGCGGGAGCTTTATTCCTCCGAAATCGCGCCTTCGTCATCCTCCGTCGCGCCGGAGTTGTAAGCTTCGTCTTCTTCATTCAAGCCGAAATCGTCATCCGCTTCGTTGAGGGGCGGATTTTCGTTTAAGGTTTCTTCATCATTGCTTTGTGCATTTTCGTCATTGGCTTCCTCTTTTTGTAAAAAAGATTCCGCTGCGCTAATGCGGGTTAAGGCAGCCAGGCTGTCGCCCTCATCCAAGTTGATGACCCGTACACCTTGAGTAGCGCGACCTTGAATGGAAATCGAAGCAACTTTGGTGCGCATGACGATGCCGGCGCGTGAGATGAGCGTGATTTCATCCTCTTCCTGTACCATGCAGGCTTCAGCGAGAGGACCAATATTTTCAAATTCGAGATGTGCAAAGGTGGTAACGCCCAATGTGCCACGCGATTTGGGGATGTACTCTTCCACCAAGGTGCGTTTACCTTGGCCTCGCTCAGAAAGGACCAATAAGGCGCCATTCTCTTCAACCACTTCCATGCCGATAACTTCGTCGCTACTGCGTAGGCGGATGCCCATGACACCCATGGTCATGCGACCGGTGACGCGCACTTGGCTTTCGCTAAAACGTAAAGCTTTACCCTCGCGGCTGACGATTAACAGATCATCTTTGCCATTGGTTTTGCGTACCCAACCGCAGCTGTCGCCTTGGTCGAGGTTGATAGCAATTAGACCCGAAGGACGCACGTTGGCGAAGCTCGCCAAAGGCAGGCGTTTGACTCGGCCTAGTTTGGTTGCCATGACAAAGTATTGTGCTTCGTCAAAGCTCTTCACCGCAAGCATGGCGGTCACGTTTTCTTCCGGTTCGAGGTCTAAAAGGTTGACCAATGGGATGCCACGGCCTTGGCGGGATTCTTCCGGGAGTTCAAACACACGGGTGGTGTAGATTTTTCCTTTATCGGTAAAGAAGAGCATCGTGCCCAAGGTATTGGCGCGTTCGAAGAAGACGACTTCGTCTTCACCGCGTATGCTTTGACCAATGACGCCACGGCCGCCGCGCGCTTGTGACCGATAGGCGGAATCGGCAACGCGTTTGATGTAGCCACGGTTGGTGATGGAAACAAAGACGGGCTCATCCTGGATGAGGGCTTCATCGGAAAGATCCATCTCATGGTCAGGTGCGATACGTGTGCGGCGTTCGTCACCATATTTTTCAGCCACGTCGTTGAGGTCGGTGCGGATAATTTCAAGAATGCGTTGCGGATTTGCCAGGATGTCTTCAAGCTCTGCGATGGTTTCCATCAACTGCTTGTGTTCTTCTTCAATTTTGAGGCGTTCCAAAGCTGCCAACCGTCGCAATTGCATATCCAGGATGGCTTGGGCTTGTTCTGGGCTCAGCGAAAAGCGTTCGATCAGGCGAGTTTTGGCTTCATCTGCATCGGCACTTTCGCGGATGGTCTTAATCACTTCATCCAGGTTAGCAATGGCAATAAGTAAACCATCCAGGATGTGGGCACGTTTTTTGGCTTTATCCAGTTCGAACAGAGTGCGGCGGGTGATGACCACCTGACGATGTTCCAGATAGTGGAAAAGCGCGCGCTTAAGGGTGAACATACGTGGTTCGCCATCAAGGAGTGCCAGTGTCTGGACGGCAAAAGTGCTTTGCAGTGGTGTGTATTTAAAGAGTTGATTGAGTACCTTGCGTGGTTGCGTGCCGCGCTTGAGTTCGACAACGATGCGCATACCTTTGCGGTCCGATTCATCACGCAAGTCTGCGATGGCGTCAAGGCGACCTTCGCGGACTAATTCGGCGATGCGTTCAATCAGACTGGTTTTGTTCAACTGATATGGAATTTCATAGATGACAATGGCAAAACGTCCATCACGAATTTCCTCAATAACGGCTTCACCACGCACCATCAGATGGCCACGTCCAGTGCTATATGCCTGGCGGATGCCCTCGGTACCAACAATGACACCACCGGTTGGGAAGTCAGGCCCAGGAATATGTTGCATGAGTTCTTCAACGCTAACCTCTTCGATGTCATCCCAGCGGTCAATGAGTAGATTGAGCGCGGAAACCAGTTCTTTGAGGTTGTGAGGGGGAATATTGGTTGCCATACCTACGGCAATACCATTCGAGCCGTTCATCAAGAGGCTGGGGATGCGTGCCGGCAGAACTTCCGGTTCTTTGAGTGAAGCGTCAAAGTTATCCACAAAGTCGACGGTGTCTTTGTCGAGATCGGCAATAAGCTCGTCGGCAATTTTTTGCAGTCGTGCTTCGGTGTAACGCATCGCAGCTGGTCGGTCGCCGTCGATAGAGCCAAAGTTTCCCTGGCCTTGGACGAGCATATACCGCATGGAGAAATCTTGTGCCATGCGCGCCATCGAGTCGTATACGGCACTGTCGCCATGGGGGTGGTATTTACCCAACACCTCACCGACGATACGCGCTGATTTTTTGAAGGGCGTATTGGCGCGGATGCCCATATCGTCCATCGCATAGAGAATGCGGCGGTGAACGGGCTTGAGGCCATCCCGTACATCGGGCAAAGCGCGTGCCACTATAACGCTCATGGCGTAGTCGAGGTACGCGGTGCGCATTTCATGGTCAATGCCAACCGATTCATCAGCCGCGGTTTGGTTTATGTCCACGTTTTCATTCAACGCATTAGAGTCTTCGATGGGGTTTTCAATCGGTTCTTCGATGTTGTTTTCTGGTTCGTTAATATCGTTCTGATCTGTCATTTTTTCTTTCCGGCTAACACGTTCTTTGTTGTTAGCGCAACCCTATTATTATACCACGAGGAGCAGTTTTTGAATTAAAAGCGCGTGAGACGAAAAAATCCGCCCTAAATTCAAAGGCAGGTGTTTTAGGCGGGTGTCTTTGTTAAGACTCATAGGCTTTTGAAAATTGTAAGAGGAAGACTGTTTTTATCATTTTTTTCATAAGGTCATGTAAGGAGCATAAAAATTAATAAACCTATTTTGTTGAAAGGTGCATGTTTTTGGTCAGCTTGATAGACCTGTGAGAAGGAAAAAGGGAATGGTTATTCCGTCCATGCTATAATTCTATGCTGTAGGAGCATTGAATAATGATTTATTTGATTACCGGTGGGGCTGGTTTTTTGGGTGCGGCTTTGAGCAATCGCCTGGCGCGTGAGGGACATACCGTGCGAGT
>CAZUZM010000065.1:0-9330 GCA_964624615.1 uncultured Anaerolineaceae bacterium | reverse complement strand
GTGCAGCCTCGCATGATTTCTACGGCAATACGGTCATGCACGATTTGGATATTAGGCACGAGCTGTTTTTTGATGGGTTGGGGTAGCTCGGGTGCGATGCGTTTATAAATAACCTCAGGAATACCTTCCAATTTAGGGCTGACTTTTTCAATCCGCCCATCCGGCAGATAGGTTACATCGTAAAGCGATGGCACATAAACACCGGCAATTTGCGCCAGGTGTTCTAGCAGAATCTGCTTTGAACCACCACTGGATTTCCATGTTTGATAAGCCCGCACAATTTCAAGTATCACATCCTCGCCATCACCAATCACAAAAGCGTCCATGAAAGCCGCCATCGGCTCTGGGTTGTAACAGGCCTGACCACCGGCAATAACCAGTGGGTGGCTTTCATCACGGTCGGCTGCACGCAAAGGCAAGCCGGCAAGATCCAAGAGATTTAAGACATTGGTATAAATCGATTCATAGGGCAAAGTGATGCCCAATATGTCAAAGTCGCTGACCGCGCGTTTGGATTCGAGCGTAAACAAGGGCATGTCGTGTTGCCGCATCGCAGCTTCCATATCCTGCCACGGCGAAAACACTCTTTCTGCAAGCATATCGGGTTGGTCATTGATAATCTCATACAAAATCGCCAAGCCCAAGTTGGCTTGACCCAGGTCATAAAGGTCTGGAAAAGCCAAAGCCAAGTGTGTCCTTATCGAATACCAGTCTTTGAGCACCATGTTATGCTCTCCGCCGACATAACGGCCGGGTTTCTCAACATGGTAAAGCAGTTTTTCAAGTTTTGTTTTATCTAGGTTGATCACAGTTTTCCTAACTATGTGTAACGTTCGGCTTGATAGTCCATCAAGTATAAATCATTTCGGTTTTCGTCAATAAAGTCCAGCAACAAATCCAAATCTCTGTCCAGAGCAGCGCTATTGAGGCTTACTTTTGTGATGCTAATCAACGCTTCCTGGTGCATATCTTGAAGGTCTGTTTCGGCGACTGAGACGTTTTGGTTCTTCAACTTGTTTAGTAATGGTGCCAGACGTGACCGTTTTTCTTTGAGGCTTTGGCAACCTTGTAAACGAAAGTGAAGAATCAACAGAAAATGAGCAGCCATAGCCTAAGGATTCACCGCCCGGACAGGGTTTAATAGATTGCCAATGCCTTCAATGCTCACGGTTACCGTGTCACCTGGTTCCAGCAATCCAACCCCTGAAGGTGTGCCAGTGAGGATAACATCGCCCGGCATGAGGGTCATCACTGAGCTGATGAACATCACCAGGCGGTCAATCGTAAAAATCATATCACGTGTGGAAGCCATCTGGCGCATGGTGGTATTTACATGGCAAGAAATAATCGCATCAGCCGGATTAAACTCGGTTTCAATCCACGGTCCCAACGGACAAAAACTGTCAAAGCCTTTAGCGCGTGCCCACTGGCCATCCTTGGATTGCAAATCCCGCGCGGTGACGTCATTCGCGATCGTATAGCCAAAGATGGAATCTTTAACCTCTTCTTGCGACAACCAACGCGATTTTTTGCCAATAACAACAGCCAGCTCGGCTTCGTGTTCCACCCGTTGCGTTTGAGGTGGGATAAGAATGTGTTCGCCACTGGTGATTAGTGCAGAAGGTGGTTTAAGAAACAGTAAAGGATACTCCGGTATTTCAGCCTGCATCTCCTGGATGTGGTCGAGGTAATTGCGGCCAACGGCAATGATTTTACTCGGCTCACAAGGTGGCAATAACTTGACCTCGGTCAGGTTTTGCTTGGCTTCAAAACGACGATACTCGCCATATGGATTGCCTTGAATAAAACCAATGCGGTCTTCATCAATCCAACCATATTGGGGTTTATTATCTTCAGAAATAAATCTTGTAATTCTCATAATGATGTATAATAGGGTCTCCCGGGCGGATAGCTCAGTTGGTTAGAGCGCATCTTTTACACAGATGAGGTCGCAGGTTCGAGCCCTGTTCTGCCCATTTTTCTTTTAAGAATTATACCAAGTTGCCGTCTTCATTTCCCAAATTCTGAAAAGCTTCGAAGTCAAAAAAGTCTATATCCTCAATGTTTTCGATCCTCGGTGCTTGCGATCCTCGATCGCATAAGGAGCGATATTCACAGTATGCACACCGTTTGATTTCCGCGGTTTTTACAAACTCTAGCTTATCAAGCATTGTCACCTCATCGCATAAAGTGGTTATTTCATTTTCAACTTTTAACAAGTCGTCTGCGGTTATGTTTAAAATAAAGGGGCTGTCGGGTTGATTAAGCTCCCAGTAAACAAATTGGATTGGGCGAGAGCCGAACTGTGTTCTACGAAGCACTAAAGGATAAAGCTTCGTCTGGATGGTCTCTTTAAGCGCGATGATTAATGGTGGTTTTTTGCTCGTCTTCCAATCGTAAATGGTGAGTTGGTTTGGTTCAATATGGAGCAGGTCAAACTTCGCCATACAGCGATACCTATCGATGGTGCAATGCAGTGACTTTTCGGGTTGCAAATCGCCTTGAAGCTGTGAATAGGGGCTTCTCAAAAATGTGCGAAACCAAGTGGCAATACGTGGGTCAGGGTCATTCTCGGCAACCAGCATTAGTTGCTCAGGATTAAAGCCAAGATAATATTGATGAAGCAATTGGTGAAAACGCACCCCTGCTTCACGATCGGCTTCAAACTGGATGCTATCAAGTGTGATTTGCGCCGGCCAAGGCACATGTTGAATATAGCGCAAATAAAACTTGTACTTGCACGTACGAAAAGTTTGCAAATTGCTGGCAGTAAATGTGAAATCTCTAGAAAGGTCAGGACTCATCTCGCCACCTCTCGCTTAGAACTTCTAAAGCTAAACTTTTTCGCCGATTAAAACCCACATTAAAGGATAGGGTCAAAGATTTCTTCGCGCGTGTCATTCCCACATAAAGCAATCGCAACCTTTCACGGGCGACATCATTTCTATCAATGAGGGTTGCTTTTCCTGGTTGAAATCCTACACCACGGTTGGTGATGATGTTCTTAAGTTCTGCCAATATTTCAGCTTGTTTGTTTCGGGGTTCTTTAAAATAGTCCGCTTCGCCAATATAATTGTCCTCAGGCGCCCCAGATGGAAAATCGAAGGTATTCACCGAACTCAAGAAGACTTTGTCCCACTCCAGTCCTTTTGATTTGTGGAATGTTGCGACAACCACTTGCCCTTTATATAAATCAGGATTGAAACCTTCTCCAGTCTCATCCATCGTTCTAAAAGTGCGCTCGTTTCTGGCAATTTGTTCAATTTCGCTGACGACTTTCTTTGTTTCCCACTCTGGGTTTTCATTGCTGAGCTGTTTTGCCAGTTGTGAAAGCTTGTGGGCTATGGCAAGTTCAGCTGGTGGGAGAGGTAAGTCTTGGGCAAGGGTAAGGATAAGCTGATCTAAAGGCAAAATGCTGGCTTTAAACCATCGGTGAATGATCTCTATGAACCGCTCCAAGAGATCCTTTACCAGGTCGAGGTCATCTTCCAATAACGCTTCTGACTTAATAATCGGGTCTGAATCATCAGGATAAAGGAAATCTTCAATATTCTTTAACCCTTTTAGATAATGAATACATTTTTGATAAGCAATTTTTTGACTCTCATCCTGTTCCAATGGCTTGTAAATCACTGAGAAAGCGTTGGCCAAAAATCTTCCATAATTAGGAAATAGTACTGTTCTGAGTAATAAGGTGAGCGCGCCAGCGGTATTTATTGTGTTTTTCTGGTTTTTAAGTAAACCGTCCGCAACAGGTAAACCTTCCTCATTAAATGCCTGGACAATTCTGCCAACACGCTTGTTGGACCAGGCAAGAACCGCGACGGTATCATCCGGATGTTTTTCAAGCCATTTGCGTACAGCTTTTCTTAAAAAGATCAGCTCTTGCTCAGTGTCAAACGCTTGGTCAATGATTTCAACCACTGGGGGTGTGCCAAGTGGATTACATTGAACATCATCCGCCTCAGTCGCCTGAATAAGGGGATAACTTAAGCCATCACGTATGTTGATGTTGGGGTGGGCTGTTTGACTCCATTCATTCAACATATTTGCCAGTTTAATAATCTCAACGCTCGACCGCCCTGAAACCGGCAAAGTTTCGCTTCGCACATCGGCTCTTTCTGAAAACCTTCGCAAGAGGTTAGGGTCAGCGGTTGTAAAGCTTTCATAAATAGCCTGATTAGGGTCACCAACACGCACCCAATTGCCATGTTTTTTACTAAGCAGTGCCAGGATAGCTTCGTGCATCTTACTCGAATCCTGGGCTTCATCTTCCAAAATAATCGGCCACCGATCTTGCAATTGATGCAAAAGGTCGCTATCGGAATTCAAAGCCTTCCAAGCCAGGCGTATCAAATCATCAAAATCGACACCTTCACGATAGGCCAGGGCGGCTTGATACTCGTGATAAACGGACTGACATATTAAAAGCAATTCGGAAACTTGATCTGTATCTTTTATTAGCTTATCGAGTTCGCCTTCTGATAAAAGATAATCTTTTGCGGTACGAATGTAAGCCGAGAAAAGAAAATACAATGTCAAGGAAAGTTGATCGTTCTTACCAGAAAGCAATTCATAACGTTTGTTGGGGTGAACATCGTTTGCGATAAGTGTCGAAAAGAATTCCCGTTTTTCAGCCATTTTGTATTGAACGATATCCTTTAGGATTCTTTCACATTCAACGCCATCCACGACAGTAAAATGGTTTGTCAGCCCGATTAAGTCGGGTCGTTCATGAATAATGTCATTAGCTAAGCCGTGTAACGTGCGCACTTTGTAACCATAGCCTTCAAGATATCCCTGCTGGCTTAAGATCTGACCAATACGAGCGCTAAAGTTATCGGCAGCCGAGTTTGAAAAAGTGACCACCAGGATTTCTTGATCCAAACCTAAATTTGCATTGAGCACCAATTTAGCAGCCAAGTGGGAGAGCGTAAAAGTCTTTCCACTTCCCGGAACAGCAGAAATCGCCATCAAGCCATCCTCATACTGCATGATGCGTTCTTGCGAGGCACGCAGCTTGACCTTGTTAGCGCTCATCTTCTTCCCTCCGAGCGCGGCGATAAAGGGCTTGTAAATGCATCATGAGCAAGCCTTTTTCTTCTGTTCCGCCTTCGTTATAGTCAGAAATGCCAAGGTAAAGGCCCTTTCGGCAACGATTAAACAAACCATAAACAGTTTTGGCAAGGGTTTCTTGGCTAAGTCTTAGGTCATCATCTGCGGTCCATTTTTGACCCTTTTTCCAGTTGCGACTTAAAACAACGGGGTGGGTTAGAGGTTGTTCAAGTCTCTCATACCAACCCGGGCTACCCAGGTTGAGCCAATATTGCAAGTCTACCGTTTTGTGCATTGCAAGAAAACTGGTAACCGGTGTTATTAACACACTGGATGAACCGTCCTCATCTTCGCTTAAAAAAGTTGCCGCAAGCAATCCAGATTGAACGCTCTTAACAAATTCTTTGCCGAGCTCCTTTTCTTCAGCTTCTTCAAACGTGCCAAAAGAAGCGCGAAACTTTTTGTACGATTCAATTAATCGGGCGGTCACTTGTCCGGCTTCCATCTGTCGGTGAAATGCAAATCCCGGTTGAGATAGAAGTTCGCCAAACAATCGACTAAAGAATACGTCCAAAGGATAGAGGCTTTGGTTTTCGGTTAGCCAATCAATAACGCTTTGCCAGAATTGCTTCTGTATCGGGTTCATGCGTGTTTCTACTTCAGGTGAAGCCTTAAGGGTTTCGAGCGTAGCGATAAAAGCCACACTATCCTTGGTTTTAGCTAAAAGATAGCTCCGCACCAAGTCAAAATCTTCAATAGCGTAATTTAACACGGAGCCCAAAATATACGGATCGGTAGGTATCGCCCATTCGGAATGGTTAAGAATCGCAAAGGTGAGCAACGTTTTTATCACCGGATCATCATTCAACGCGGTCGATGGCCTGAAAGAGCGCACCTTTATGCCATACTTCGCCAATTCATGCGCGAGTGTAAAAACCGTTGAATCGGAAACAAACGGTGATAAGACGACAATCTCTTCGGGAGCAATACCCGCATCCACTTTAGTGTGAATGTCTTGAGCAACCTGCTTCAACAATTCTGGGAAAAACCGAATGCGTGCACCCGGTTGTGAGACAAACTGGTTTATTTCCGGAATACTGAGAGGAACAGGTTTGGTGATATCCATAAACGGTGTCAAAATCTCTTGCCGGAGGGTGTTCGGTTCATAACTCTCTTGCAAGTGTATTTTTGTCTCAATTAAAGTTTTGAAACGAAGGGAGGAGGTCGGATCAGCGCCTAAAAAGCTGTGATACCCGGCCAAATCATCACGGACGATTAGTGCGGATTTCACACCCAATAGCCACTGTTCAATGATGTCATGAACATAAGGCGGATCTTCTTCAACGTTATCATGCAAGATATGCGGGTAAACTTTTTTGAGATAGTTTTGAGCCAAAGCATCAGGCCAAATCTGTTCTTTGAAAAGTTCTACCTGTAAAGAAAAATCCACTAAATTATTTTGTAAACAAAAAGCCCGAAAGGCATTGACCATCTCTTGGGCATCGGTGTAGACCCGCTTTTGCGCCTCGTCACCAACCCAGGAAGAAACCAACCGGTCGCCAATTTCAGTGTAGGGGAAACCAACAATTGCCGATTTGTTGAGATTGTCAATCAGCTGAGCCAGGAGGCGATTGCGGGTAAGGCGGACGGTTGAGAAATAACCTTTTGCCAGATAAGGATCAAGCAAGCGACCCATAAAGTATTGCGATGTTTCTAATGTCAAAAACTTCGCCGGCTTATACGGTTCACGAAAACCGGTGGTGTCACTGATCAAAGGCCAAAAAAGGCTGACCATACGCCGTACCAAGCCATTCATGGTTAAAATATCAACGTTTTGGCGTGTAGGGCGGTCTGTGTTTGAGACAACGGTTCTATAAGGTTCTGCCAATGCGCGTTGGGGAACCAACACCAGGATGCCCTCATCACCATCTGTCTCTTCCAGTAAAAACCGCAATCTTTGACAGGCTAGAGTCGTCTTGCCTGTACCAGCAAGACCATGAAGATAAACCTTGTTTTTTGAGTTAAAGAGAATTTCTGTAGGATTCTTCATTGTCATTATTATAAATGACTTAAGTCAATTACAAGGAGGTTGGGAAATACTGCATTTGGCTTGGTATAATAAGATTGCAAAATAAACGTTTAGGAGAATTTAATGAGCTCTTCCCTCGCACCTTTCTTTAATGCAAAAGGCGTCGCAGTTTTAGGCGCATCCACCAACCCCCGAAAACTTAGCTACGGAATCGTAAAGAATTTGTTGACCTACGGTTTCGACGGTGGCATTTATCCTGTCAACCCCAATGCCGATGAAATACTGGGACTCAAGGTTTATCCTTCGGTTACTGATGTGCCAGATCCGGTTGATTTAGCTGTGGTCGTTTTGCCAGTAACCATGATTATGGAAACGATGAAAGCCGTCGGAGACCGTGGCATCAAAGCTGCTGTGATTATCACCGGTGGGTTTAAAGAACTTGGCGCGGAAGGCGCAAAAATCGAAAAAGACCTCAAAGCTTTGACCGATTCTTATGGCATGCGCATCGTTGGCCCCAACTGTGTGGGAACCATGAGCATGTACAGTGGTTTGAACTCGACCTTCATCAAGGGCATGCCAGACGCTGGTCCGATTGCGTTTGTTTCACAATCCGGCGCTTTAGGTGGCGGTGTGATTGACTTGGTTTTGGATTCTCACATCGGCTTTTCTCATTTTGCTTCCCTTGGCAACCAAATGGACGTTAATGAAACCGATATGCTCGAATATCTCGGTGAAGATCCCAACGTGAAAGTGATTGCTGTCTATACCGAAGGTCTTCAGGATGGCGCACGATTCGTGAGAGTTGCCCGAGAAGTTTCCCGAAAGAAACCCATCGTCTTCCTGAAAGCCGGCAAAAATGAAGCGGGAGCGAAGGCGGTTAGCTCTCATACCGGTTCATTGGCTGGTTCATATGCAGCTTATCAAGCCGCATTGAAACAAGCCGGCGTGATCGAAGTTCAAACCCTGAGCGAACTATTCACAGTTGCCTGGGCTTTGGGCACTCAGCCTTTACCTAAGGGCAACCGCGTAGCCATGACCACCAATGCGGGTGGGGCAGCAGCCCTGGCAGCTGATAGTATTGATGCCCATGGTTTTAGGTTAGCTGAGATAGCTCCTGAAATCCAGGCTCGCATGCGCACCAAACTTAACCCAAGCGCTCAGGTTTCAAACCCTGTCGATATGCTCGGGTCCGTTTCACCGGAAGACTATATTTGGAGTTTAGAAAACCTGGATGCGGACGATGGTGTGGACGTGCTTATGCCCATTCTTGTTCCCCAAGCGCTGGTTGACACGCCTGCGGTAGCCAATGCCTGGATTGAAATGTCCAAGAAGAGTAAGAAGACCGTGTTGTCTATTTTGACCGGTAAAGCCAGCACAGCTGAAGCGGAACAGGCCCTCAATAAAGCGGGTGTGCCTGTATTTGCTTATCCTGACCAAGTTGGACCTGCGCTAAAAGGCCTTTGGGACTATAAAACCTTCTTGGCTAGCCCTCGATTTGAAAAGATTGAAGTCAAAGGCATTGACAGCAACAAAATGGCTGCCGCCATGAAACTGATTGGCGACCGAAAAGCAGTGGGTGAATATGAATCACGCATTATGCTCGAAGCCTACGATATCCCCAATGTACCTGGCGATTTGGCAACAACAGCAAAAGAAGCTGTGGAAATTGCTGAAAAGACCGGTTATCCTGTTGTTTTGAAGATTGTTGCTGAAGGTTTATTGCACAAGTCTGATGCCGGTGGAATCAAGCTGAACATCCAAAGCGCAGAAGAATTGCGCGTAGTTTTTGATGAGCTCATCGCTCATATTGCCAAAGTTGCACCAGAAGCTCAAATCGAAGGCGCGATGGTTGAAAAGATGGCGACTAAAGGTCAGGAAGTTATCGTCGGTATGCGCCGCGATGCGACCTTTGGACCCATGATCATGTTTGGTATGGGTGGCACTATGGTAGAACTGTTAAAGGATATCGCCTTCAAGATTGCACCCTTATCCCGAGAAGATATCCTGGATATGATCAATAGCACCATGGCAGGACGCTTGTTAAAAGGTTTCCGCGGTTCCAAGCCGGGCGATATCGAAGCTGTTGCGGATGTAATAGCACGTTTGAGCCAACTGGCCATCGATAATCCACATATCAGTGAAATCGAAATTAACCCCTTAATTGTTTACCCAGAAGGCGAGGGCGTGATTTCACTCGACAGCCGAGCGATTTTGAAATAGGATCCAATCGTTAGAAAGTAAGAGAT
>CAZUZM010000064.1:0-9641 GCA_964624615.1 uncultured Anaerolineaceae bacterium | reverse complement strand
GCCTGGGGTGGACCGATTGTGATGAACACCCGCGAAGAACTCGAACATGCCTTTTGGGAATTGCGTAACGGTCGTTTTATTAAATAGCTGGCGCATATTTAGGTGATTGACGTTAGAATAGACTGGAATAAGAACATAAACGGGAGTTGACATGAAAGAATTTGATGTTGTTGTAATCGGTGCGGGTCCTGGTGGCTATGTGGCTGCCATCCGTGCTTCACAATTAGGTTTTAAGACCGCCATCGTTGAAAAGAAATGGCTGGGGGGCGTATGTTTGAACGTGGGTTGTATCCCTTCAAAAGCCCTTTTGCGCAATGCAGAAATCGCAGAAATCCTGCGCAATGAAGCCAAGACTTATGGTTTTAGCTTTGAAAACCTGGAACTGGATTTTAGCGTGGCACACAAACGCAGTCGCTCGGTGAGCCAGCGCCTGACCCGAGGTATTGCTTTCCTGATGAAAAAGCACAATATTGAAGTCTTTATGGGCGATGCTAAATTGACCGCCAAAGATACGGTGCATGTGCAGCTCGAAGAAGGCGAAGCCGTTGACCTGCAAGCCAAAAACATCATCTTGGCGACCGGCGCGCACGCTATGGTCATCCCTGGTATGGAACCCGACGGTGAAAAAGTGCTGGATTACGCCCAGGCGATTATGCTGGATAAATTGCCCAAGAGCGCGGTGATTATCGGCGGTGGCGCGATTGGCGTCGAATTTGCCACGGTTTGGAGTGGTTATGGTGTGGACGTGCATGTGGTTGAAATGTTGCCACATATCCTGCCCAACGAAGACGAAGAGGCTGCGGCAGAACTGGCCAAAGCCTTCCGCAAGCGCGGTGTGACTGTGCACGCCGGCACGCGCGTGAAGTCCGTTACCAAAACTGAAACTGGCACGGATGTGCTTCTTGAAAACGAAAAGGGCGAAGAAACCCTCAGCGCGGATGTGACCCTGGTGGCGATTGGCTTTAGACCCAACTCCCAAAATCTGGGACTGGAAGAGCTTGGTGTGACCCTAGACAAACGTGGTTTTGTTGAAATTGATGAACGCATGGCGACCAGTGTGCCCGGTATTTGGGCGATTGGCGACCTGACTGGCAAGCTGCTTTTGGCGCATACAGCTTCGGCTCAGGCGGTTATTTGTGCTGAAGCCATTGCAGGCATCGACACCCCCGTTTTGGATTACCGCATGATTCCCCGCGCGACCTTCACGACCCCACAGGTGGCATCCTTTGGGTATACCGAAGCCCAGGCCAAAGAAGCCGGTTTGGACGTCAAGGTCGGCAAGTTCCCCTTTATGGCGAATGGTAAAGCGCTTGGCCATGGCGATTATGCCGGTTACGCCAAGGTTTTGACCGATGCGACCTATGGCGAGATTTTAGGTGCCTCGATAGTCGGTCCCGAAGCGGCCGAACTTCTGCCCGAATTGGTCTTGGCGCAAGCCAATGAGCTGACTGTGGAGGAGATTGCTGCAGCTGTGCACGTCCATCCCACCTTATCAGAAGCTGTGCTCGAGGCAGCATTGGGTGCAATGGATCAAGCCATCCACGGTTAATATGTGAAGAAAAACATCCAGCCTTCTCTTTTGAGGAGGCTGTTTTCTTATATCCACATCCCAGCGTCTGGATAAGCAATAAAGAAAAAACAGTCAAAATCATGCTATACTTTAATCATGGAAATATGGGATGTTGTATGGCCAAACACTAAGCCTTTTGTGAGGCAAGATGCCTGATTTGAGCCTTAATGACTGGCTGGCTTATAGCCTCCTTATCCTCATCTTTTTAGTCTTCCTGGTGACTTATCTTTTTTCGCGCGCCAAGGCGAAGACGTCCAAAATTCCTGTAGAAGAAAAAACCGTCCTCAACGCACTTTTGCACCGCAGCTCTGAGCGTGGGGAGGGTATTGTGATTGGACTCAGTGAGGGCGACGGCGCACAAGTGGGTTCGTTAGCCGGTCTCGCTGGACTTCAGAGCCAAGCGCATATTTTTAAGCATAGTTTGATTAGCGATATTCCGCCTAAAGCTTTGGCTGGAGATGGCACCTTAGTTGCCTTGAGCCAACAACTCAACGCGGGTCTTTATGATGGCGCAGTGATGCCGGAATTGTTTCGTTTGGATAGCAGCGGATTGGCTGGAATTGGGACTTATGCCTATTTGGCGGGTTTGATGCCAGAACTGAGCCAATCTAAACGGCAGGCTTTAGTGATGCAGGGCGAAATAAGTCCCGAGCTCATTCTTGCCATGGATCTTGCCGAGCGACGCCAAATCCAAAAAATAGTTGCAAGTGGCTCGGTTTCTGGCCAGGCAGCTGCCTTTTTAGCAACCGAAGATCTTGCTATCGGAGAAGAAGCTTTTGAAAGTCAGGCAAGCAGCCCGCGAAAGCGTGCTGGCATGCAAGCCACGCTTTTGACCCTAAGAGTCATTCGTGGACTTATTATTGCAGGGCTTTTAATGGCTGTTTTACTTTACTTTGTTGGGGTGCTGCCATGAAAAAGACACTCCCCTTAATTCTTGCCAGCTTCAGTGCGGTTTTGGTTATCATCGCTATTATCTTTCGGGATACCTTTGGCGGTTGGCTGAGCGTTGTACTCAATGGCGCAATTGTTCTTTCAAGCGTTGCTTTTTTAGTGGTTTTGGCGCGATTGTTATTGACCCATATCGGTTATGTTGCCCGAGGACGACAAGGTTTTATCTACAGTTTGGTGGCAATTGTGGCATTTTTGCTGACTCTTATCGGTGGCGCCTTATTTGGCATTGAGGATGCACGGTTTTTGAAGGTTATTGCTGCGCTAGTACGTCCGTTGGAAACAGCTCTATTGGGATTAGTCGCCATCGTTTTGGCAGCACTGAGCATCAAGTTCTTTCGCGAACGTGGCTGGAACGCCTTGTCGATTTCTTTTACGATGAGTGCATTCCTCTTCCTTATTCTGGGATTAGGTTTGCTTCAAGCTATTGATTATCAGCCTTTGAATCAAATAATAAGGGTGATTGAAGCTCTGCCCATGATTGGCGCACGTGGTTTGCTGATAGGCGTGGCTTTGGGTGGTTTGCTGATGGGTGTGCGTGTTTTGACTGGCGCAGAAAGGCCCTACGATGACTGATGAATTAGCCTATCAAAACTGTCCAAAATGCGGCAAGGAAAACCTGGCGCATATGACCCATTGCGTGCATTGTGGCGCGGAACTTGAAGAATTATTCCATTTCGAGGGACAAATTGAAAATCCTGCGAGTGATCCTGCTGAAGATATCCTCTTGACTTTACCTTTTATGGCTGATGAATTTTCTTCGCTGGCTAAAGATAAAGATCCTGGCAATGAAACTGATGAAACTTCCAATGCTGAAAAATCCGACCTGGAAGACTTAGACTGGCTAGAGCGGGTGCGTCAACGCGCGCGCGTTGAAGAAGATGCCTCGGGTGAGTTGACCAAAGGCATTAATAGCATGCAAGAAAGCGTTGAAGATAGAAGTAGCGACGCCGAGAAGCAGTATCAGGCTTGGTTGGACGAGGTGCGTGAAAAGGCAGAGCGTGAAAAAGTCAAACAAGCTGAACGCTTGCAACCCAGTCCACTGGATGAAGACGGCGTGCCGGAGTGGTTGCGTCGTATCCGTGCTTTGCATCCTTCAAATGCTGAGGAAGAGACTGCCGACAACGTCGATGACGAATGGACTGATGAGGCACTTGAAGAATTGCGTAAGCGTGAATTGGGCGATGACTATGTGCCACTCGTGAAAGCACCAGAAGAAGATGCGGTTGAAGACTCGTCTTATAATGACGATTCTGAAGAGCCACCTGAGGAAATCCCCATTGAACATAATATCCCAGAGGATGATGACCTTGAATCAACAGATTCACACTCATTGACAAAGGATCGGGCTGATGAAAAGGATTCGGAGGTAGGAGATGATTCGGGAGATGACACTGGCTTTGTAATGGTCGGTGATCCTAAGTTGAGTCCCGAAGAAGTCTTTGATACGCCAGGTTTGGATGGCGAACTGAACCTGGATGCGCAGAAATCAAGCTCAAAACGGCGTGATCGTAAGGTTGAGGAAAAAAAGGAAGCGATTCTTCAAGACTTGGTCATTCTGCACGGGCAGCATGAAAAGGTAGCCCTTCTTAAGTCGATTCTCAGTGATGAAGGCAAGCCAATTATTCCATCTAGCGAACCAAAAAAGAAAAAAACGGATTGGTCACGTTTGATTATTGGCTTGGCTTTTATTCTTGTGCTTTTACTGGCGATTATTTTTATTCCCAAAACAATGGACGAGCGAGGGCAAGAGTGTACCCCTCAAATGTGGTTTGGACATTATCTTAATAACTTGGAAAAATCGGATAAGGTCCTCGTGGTTTTGTCTTATTATTCAGCGAGCGCACCAGAGCTTGAATCCTTGGCAGCGCCTGTTTTGGCGAAAATAGAGAAAAAGGGACTGGATTGGCATGTCGTCACATTGCGTATGGACGGCATGTGGCTAGCTGAAAGCCTTTTTGAAAAAGCCGGCATTGAAAACTTAAATCAACCTACCTTTATGCCTGGTGGACAATTTGCAATGCTCGACCTGGCGGTTAAACCAGATGGTGTGGCTGAATTGGGCATGCAAAACCCATTGCCTGAAGCCGCGCCAAATTTGGAAGATTACAATTTGGTTTTGTTTATCACCGATTCAGGTTTAAGTTTACGCGGCTGGTTGGAGCAGGTTACACCAAACACAGACTTTATTAAAACTTTAGCGATTATCAGTCATAAAGAAATAGCTTCCGTCCAACCTTATTTTGACAATGCGCAAGTGCTGGGTTTGCTGTATGGCAGACATGGCCTTAATGGGAATATTCCAGGCACAGGAAATCACTACCGCGCCTACCAGGGCGGACTTGTCTTGATGGTTGTGGTTATGGGCTTAGGGCTGTTCTTAGCTTTGCGACAGGCTGCGCAAAAGAAAACGTCCTCAGGTGATGAACAATGAGTGTCACTGATTTGATTTTGGGCATTATTGGTTTGGCTTTGACCTTGATGGTCTTCAGTTACCTGATTAAAGATAATGTCTTCTTTGGCATCGCACTTTACCTTTTGGTTGGCGTTGGTTCTGGTTTTGCAACGCTTTTATTGATCCGTTCGGTTGTTTTACCGATGCTTTTCAGGCCTTTGAGTCAGCCGGGCACGCAGGCTTTTTATGTCGCTTTAGTCCTGCTTGTGTTGGCTTTATTCCTGGTTTTGATGCTGTTTAAGCGTGGTAATACCTTAGGTCGTATCCCTTTGGCATTACTCGTTGGCGTGATGGTGGCGATGGCTCTGGTGGGCATCAGCCGCGGCACGCTAGCCCCACAAATCCTGGCGATTTACTACCGTATTAGTCCAGGGATTGTGGCTAGTTGGTCTAAAATTAGGGTTTGGGGTCTGATTGAAGGATTGGGTATCTTGATAGGTGTGGTGACTGTTTTGTTTTTCTTTGAAAAACGGCAGAAATCAAAGCTTCAAGAGGGTAAGAAAACACCTATTCTGGACGGTGTTTCCAAGGTGGGGCAAGTCTTTATCGGCATTACTTTTGGGGCTTTATTTGTTGGATTATTCAGTTCAGCATTGATTGCCTTGATTTCCAATCTGGGCTCGCATGTTGACTTTTTTAGTAGGTTGTTCGGTGGGTAGGGTTTTGTGAGTCACACTTTCTTAAGTCTCAACCTCAGCTCTAATACCTTGCATTGCCTGCTTTTTGAAAAGGAAGCCGGGCGTTATGCGCTTTTGGCTTCCGCCACACAAGCTTTCTCGCTTGAAGATGCTGCCAGTCTGATGCCGGCTTTCCAGGAAGCAATGCGCACATTGGAAACCAAATGTAGCGTGACTCTTTTGGATGAGGAAGGCAAGTTGGCACACGAAGGCCATGCCAGCATTGACGGTCTTAGCACGGTGGGTTTTAGCTTTTCTGGCGCAAAGCCCGTGCGTGTCGCCTTAATGGGCATTTCAGAAGCCTATTCCATGGCTTCGTTGCGTCGTTTGGTGAGTCTGTTTGATGCAGAAGTTGTGCTGGAAGTCAAACTGCAAGATCCGCATAACCAAAGCCGGCAATTACAGGCTTTGAGTGAGGCAGATATTGACATGCTGGTTATCGCCGGTGGTGCTGAAGAGGGCGCCAGTCGCGCCTTGCGCAATGCCATCGAAAACACACGCTTGCTCTACCATCTGATGCCAAAGGCCATTCAACCTCAAATTGTGTATGCGGGTAACCCGGTTTTAGCGGATTATGCGCGGCTGGAAATTGAGGCGGGCGACGACTTCCATCTGGCAGCAAATTTACGCTCAGCGGATGGGAAGGAAGACCTCAGTGTTGCCTGGCGGGCAATGGCGCGGGCTTATCAGCGCGTAAGATTGCAGCAATTTCCGCACTTACGTGTACTGCAAGCTCAGCTGAAAGCGCCGCTTATTCCGGCTGGTTTTGCCATCGGGCGTTTGGCGAGGTTCATTGCTGCCTTGAGCAAAACTGAAAAAGCCGTACTCATCGCGGATTTATCGGAAGAGACCACACAAATCCTCTTGGCGACCAAAAGCGAGTTGATGGCCATACGAACACCGAATAGTTGCGATGATGCCTTGGTTCAAAAAACGCAATACTATTGCTCGCAACCGGTTTCATTGGCGGAAGCCAACGAGTATTTGATGAACAAAAAGCTCTACCCGAATTATTTTCCGGTAGGGATTACTGATTTCGCCATCGAACAAGCCTGGTCACGTGCCTGCTTGTGGCGTGCCTTGAGTGAAATGAAAGCCATATACCCTCGAATGCAATGGGAGGATGGCGAAGGTCTAAAAGGTCCTTGCGATCCAATTATTTTAGGTGGCTCACGATTTATTGAGAACCTACAGGCGCACCATGCGCTATCCCTTGGGTTGGACGGCATTCTGCCTCATGGCATCAGCACCATTGCTTTGGATGACCAAGCGCTTTTGCGCGCTTTGGGAACCTTGGCCGAGGCTGAACCGCTTTTGGTGGTACAAATGCTGGAACTTGATTACCTTAAGAACCTTGGTTCGGTGGTGTCGCTTGCCAGTCATGATTATGAAGAACATACCTTGTTGGATTTGGAAATTGTGCCAGCCGATGACCAGCCGCGCAGCTATTCCACCGTCGGTTGGCGGCAGTTGGAAAAAATTGAAACGCCTACAGAAGATGGCTTGCGTGTTTATCTTGCCCCGAGTGCTAAAACCGATATCGGCATGGGCATGGCAGGGTTGGGTGGCTGGATAAAAGTGCCTCAGTCGGCTTTGGGTTTGGTTTTGGATGCCCGAGGCAGACCTTTAACCTTGCCCGAAAGCGGTAGAGCCCGCGCGGAAAGCTGGCGCGATTGGCTATGGGAGTTAGGTGCATAATGCGACGCGTTCGGATTGCTAAAAACCAAACGATTACACGCAAAGTCTGTTTGCCGGTCTTGGGTAGTGTGAATGTTAGGGCAGGCGAGACTGTCAGTCGAGATACCGTGATTGCCGAAGTCAATTTGCCGGCACGTTTTGAGATGATTGATATTCCGGCGCATTTCAACGTCGCCCCTGAAGACTGTATCGGAATGATTAAACGCCTGGTAGGGGATGTTATTAGCCGCGGGGATGTTTTGGCGCAAAAGGAAGGTTTTATTACCCAACTTTTCCGTTCACCTGCGGATGGAAAGGTTGTTTCGCTGCGCGAAGGACGCATTACGCTGGCATTAGGTGTAGAGAAGAAACAGCTTTTCTCACCAGTCAATGGGATGGTGACGGAAATTATTCCCGACCGTGGTGCGGTGATTGCTGTGAGTGGTTCGGTGGTTGAAGGTAGTTGGGCGAATGGTCTTTCGGTTTATGGCGCGTTGGTGTTTTGGGATGACTTGGAAAAGAATGTTTTAGGCATTCCCAGTACTTCTCTGGAAGATAAAATTGTCGTTTCTAAGTCTGCTCTTGCTGGCGGGCAGCTCAAACGGTTGTTGCGCCTGAAACCTCTGGGCATCGTCTTGCCAACACTGACTGTGGATCAGCGAAAAATGTTTGAAGATACAAACATTGCCGTGCTTAGTTTGATGGGTTTTGGGGATGTTTCGATGGATTCGGTGAGTCTGGCGATGCTTGAAACCATGCAGGGCAAAGCGCTTTACCTCTTGGGTGAGACCTTTGATGAAACTGAAAAACCTCTTTTGGTGATGCCCGAAGAAAATGTGCCCGAGTTGGGATTGCTTCAAGACGACCTCACGATGGAGATTGGTGCGAAAGTGCGTTTGCGCGGAAAGCCTTATACTGGCATGGTCGGGCTGGTGACAGCTTTGCCTGATGAACCGGCGACTTTTGCCAGTGGCTTGCAAAGTAAAGTGGTTAGCGTTGAATTGTTGAGCGGGGAAGTAATCAACGCCGCGATGGCAAACGTGGAATGGATTCTTGAATAGATTGTATTAATGGCATAGCGTGGCCAAAATAGGAAGGCTAATGAAGTAAAAGCACCTGTGAGTTAACGATCTCCTCAGGGTCTCATCGAGGATTGGGTGTTGTGAATGATAGGTGGTTACGCAGGGCGGGACGCCTGTGGGGTGGAAAAGGGAAAACCTGGTCAGGTAACCAGGTTTGAATAAGTTATTTAACTTTTTATTTTGTTGCCAGGCAATGCTTAGGGGGTTTCGATAATCAGCATTGCGCCATCGACCCAACATTCAATTTCAGCGGTGGCTTGAATCTTCTGCCAGGTACGACCAGCTACAACCTCTTCCTGGTTGAGTAAAGTGACAATGGTGTTGTGGTTCAAAAGCCACATGATCTGATTGCCAGCGGGAAGGTCGCGGCACCTAAGCCCATTTGCAGCACCAACCCGGGCTTCGCGTGGTGCCGTCGTTGGGGTTGGTTCAGGCGTAGGGCTAGGCAATGCTGTTGGCGTGGGCGTAGCTGGCATCTTGGTGGGAATGAGTGTCGGTGTCGGTTCAACAGACTTTTCAATGGTTGCTACAGGTGTTATTACGATTTCTTTATAGGCGGGTTCTGGCGTTTGCTCTGGCAGTAATCCTTGGGCAAAAAGACCTTGCCACAACAGAACGCCGAAGGCAACCGTTAAAAGCAGCACCAGCAACCAGGCAAAAGCACCCTTGGGTTGAATGCGAAAGACCCACAGGACGATAATCATCACCAGCAAGGCAGCCAGAAGGCGCATGAGTCCCAGACTCACGGGTTGCCAGATGGCTTGTATACCGCTGGTTCCAAAATACCAGCCCGATAACAAGAAAGGCACAAAAGCTAACAGGCTAAAGACCAGTGCGCCGACCCGGGCAAAAGCGTTGTTGGTGGTGAACCAAACCGCGGTTAGAATAGCGGCGCCCACCAATACCACCCATTCCAGCCAAGTATTGTTGAGGACAAAATCAAAAAAAGGCGATAAAGCGTCGGTTGGGGATTGGCTCAGCTGGGTCGCCAGATATCCTCCACCAAATAAGGCTAATATCATTACAACAAGGACGAGTAAGGATGTTGCCATGGTCTTTAAGGACCCTAAGCCAGGTGAGAGTGCCAGGGAAACCACCGCACTAAAGACCGGTAGCACCAACACGCCCAAAAGGAACAATACCGGTAGGTTGTAAGCTAGTGCAAGGACAAAGAAGAGCACTGCCACGGCTAATTGCAGGATGAAGGTCAAAGGCTTGATTGCCGCGCGTTG
>CAZUZM010000063.1:0-9647 GCA_964624615.1 uncultured Anaerolineaceae bacterium | reverse complement strand
GAGGGTCAGCATAGATGGCGTATTCGGTGGCGTCTTTGGGATTTCTGGCTTGGTTATCGGCAAAGATTTTTTTGCCGTTGGTGAGCGTGCCAAAGATTTGGTAGCGCAGGACTTGACCGGTTTTGAGGGCTGGGAATTGCGCTTGCCAGTGGGTCTGCCAGGTCCAGGCGACGGTGTCCCATTGGAGGTTTGTTTGGTTATATTCGAGGGCGGCTGAGGTTTGCCAATCATCAGTGGTGTAGATTGCGGTCACCTTTTTGAAATCATGATCGGCACTGGTTGCCACCCAACTGAGGATGGGTTCGTTTTCGGAGACTGGGTTTGGGTAGTGGAAGGAAAAATGATGAATGCCCAAGGCGTGCTCACGGTGATAGCGCGCGCCTTTGGTGGGGTAGTTGACGCCACCGAAGATGTTGTCGGGATAGGGGTGCTTTGGGCTCATGTTGACCTGCCTTTCTGGTTCGCGAAAAGGAAAGTTGATACATCAACTATTCTATCTTATGTTGCGGTTTTTGTGCGGGATTAGATATGGATACGAACAGATAGTCGTTCGGCTTGGCGTCCCCGCCAAGCCGCTTCGTGTCCACACAGGGGAGGGATGCAAAGGTGGAACTGAAGGGGCCTCTAATGGTACAATCGAAGCATGAAAATTAAACGATGGCAAATTTGGCTGGGGGTCATTGTTAGTGCTGTTTTTCTGTATCTGGCTTTTCGAAAAGTCGACTTTGGGCAGCTTTGGCTGCACCTTAAGACCGCACAATGGGCATGGGTGCTGTTGGGTCTGGTTATCTACTTTCTCGGTGTCGGCGTACGCGCTTGGCGCTGGAAAATTTTGCTCAACCCGCTAAAGAAGATGCCCATTAAAAAACTCTTCCCGGTGGTTTGTGTGGGCTATATGGGCAACAACATCTATCCCGCACGGGCTGGTGAGTTCCTGAGAGCTTTTATACTAAAACAGAAGGAAGACGTCAGCTTTTCCGGGTCACTAGCCACGATTGTCGTTGAACGTTTGTTTGATGGCATCACGATTTTAGCTTTAGTGCTGTTTAACCTGGGGCGTTTGGTACGCTTGGTTACCGACCCGGTGATGGCAAAGAATATCCAAATTGCCACTTGGGTGGTAGGTGCTGGTTTTGGCATCCTCTTAATCGTCTTCTTGCTGATGGCGATTTTCCCGGAGCAAGCCCGAAAAACGTCGACCTGGCTTACGAGCCGCCTTTTGCCAGCCAAATGGCGCGAAAAAGCCGATGGCATCATCGATAAATTTATTGATGGCGTTAGTGTTCTACGTTCCTGGCATCAGGTGCTCTTGGTGCTGGCACTATCCTTTTTGGTGTGGGTACTCGAAGCCGGTCTGTATTTTGGCGTGATGAAAGCATTGGGCATGAACCTGGCCTTCATCGACCTGCTCCTCATTGAAGGCGTGGTCAACCTGGTTCTGCTTGTGCCGGCAATGCCGGGTGGCTTGGGCACTTTTGATGCAGCTACCAAGTTTATGCTGGAGCTGTTTAAGCAGGGACCCAATCAAGCCCTGGGCTACGCGCTTATTTTGCGGGTGGCGCTGTGGCTGCCGATTACCGCGCTGGGTGCTTTCTATTTTGTCAAGGAAGGATTTAGCCTGAGCACAGATATTGGCCAATTACGTGATGATGTTAAAAATGATGAAAACAAGGTCGGGCATCTGCCAGAATCGACGCAGACCCCGGAAGAAATTGAGGTAAACGATGAGCGATAAACAAAAAATGGCTGTGATTGGTGCTGGTTTTGCCGGCTTGAGTGCGGCTTGGGATTTGGTTCATGCCGGTCATGATGTGACCGTCTTTGAGGCGGCATCTCAGGCGGGTGGTTTGGCGTCGGGTTTCAAGGAACCCCACTGGGATTGGTCAGTGGAGCATTTTTATCACCACTGGTTTGAGGGGGACAAAGCCTTGCGGGGCATGATTGACGAGCTGGGTTTTACCGATCGATTGATTTATCCTAAACCAGTCAGCGTCATGTATCACAAGGGCAAGTTTTATCCCTTTGATTCAATTCTTTCCGCTCTCAAATATCCCGGCTTGGGTTTTGGTTTCAACAAAATCCGCTTTGGCTTGGTCGGCGTTTATTTGCGATTGACTAAAAACTGGCGGTCTTTTGAGAAGACCACCACCGAAGCCTGGATGCGCAAGTGGGCTGGCGACAAGGTCTTTGAAAGTATGTGGAAGCCGATGTTGGATGGGAAATTTGGTGAAAACTGGGCAGATAAGGTGAACATGGCGTGGATGTGGGCGCGCCTACACGTGCGCAGCACGCGGCTGGGAAGCTTTGTCGGCGGTTTTCAAGCTTTTTCGGATGGCTTCGTCGAAAAACTCAAAGAATTAGGTGTGACCTTCCGCTTTGATACGCGCGTGACCCAACTTTCTCGCAATGAAGATGGTAAGGTGCAAGTTGCGGTTGCCGATGGTGCGCCGGAGACCTTTGATAAAGCTTTGGTGACACTTTCACCTGGCGTGATGGCGCGCATGACGCCAGACCTGCCTAAAGACTATCTGGCGGGGCTTTTGAATCTCAATAGCATGGGTGCTGTCGTGATGGCTTTGTCCGTCAAACATCCTCTCTCACCAGAGGGTTATTATTGGTACAACATCCCCAAACAGGCTGGTTATCCTTTCCTCTCATTGGTGGAGCATACCAACTTCCTCAAGCCGGAATACTTCGGCGGTGACCATATCCTTTATATAGGTGATTACCTGGAAGCTGACCATCCCAATTTTGAGAAAACGGATGAAGAGCTTATGGCGGAGTTTCTGCCGCACCTCAAGAAGATCAACCCCGCCTTTTCAGAGGATTGGGTCAAAAAGGTGTGGGTTACCAAGACAAAATATGCCCAACCGGTGCCCTTGTTAAACCACAGTAAAAACATTCCTGCGATCCAAACACCGATTGAAGGCATTTACTTCGCCAGCATGAGCCAGGTTTACCCCTGGGACCGCGGCACGAACTTCGCAGTGGAGATTGGACGCAAGGCTGCCAATCTGATGATGACGCCTTAGTTTATTAAAGGCGTGTAAAACCTTATGGGGTGTCTGATTCCATTTTGTGAATCACTATCACCTTTATCGGAATGTGTGAAACGTTTTTTAGGGCTAAGAAAGACAGCCCTAAAGAACGGTTTTTTTATCAAAATAGGGCTTGTTAGCGCACATATAGGGGTGGCTATCTATCGGCTGCCGATAGATAGGCTTTATGTTTTGAGCATCTTTACAAAAGGATAATATTATCAAAAAAACGACAAGTATTAACATTCATCAATGCTTAAAGAATCGTCAAGTTTTAAGAATTGACACAGCCTTTTTATGACCCGAAGTGTTAGAATAGGGAATACCGAATTACATTGCAAGAATAAATACCTAATCGACTGAGCGAGTCGTAAATAGAGGATATCGACACGCTTCTATTAACGTCGCTATAAACCAAAAAAACAAACTGCCAAAGACGGCTTACGGGAGACACCATGGATGCTCAGCAAGCATGGAAGACAACAATCGAACAATTGAAGAAGGAACTGCCCAAGGCGTCATTTGACACTTGGGTCAAACAGTGCGCCTTCATTGGCTGGGATGAACTAACCAGCACGATGACGATTGGTGCCAGTAATGCCTATGCTTGCGATTGGCTTGACAGCCGATTGAAGAGCACCGTGGTCAACAAGTTGACAGGGTTGTTGGCCACTTCGGTGAATGTGAGCTTCAAAATTCATCATGTCGCATCCGTCACGCCTCAATCGACGGTAGAGGATGAAGAAACCGACTTGTTGGAAACCGTTTCAACTGCCTCGGAACCGGCTGAAATACGGGTTCGATCACGTCAAGAATCTCAATTGAACCCCAAATATCGTTTTGATAACTTTGTGGTTGGACCAGGTAACCGTCTGGCGCATGCTGCCAGCATGGCCGTAGCAGAACATCCCGCAAAAGCCTATAACCCGCTTTTCATCCACAGTGGCGTCGGCTTAGGCAAAACCCACATCTTGCACGCTATTGGAAACGCCGTTGCCAGACAGGGAAAAGAAGTCCTTTATGTTTCCTCTGAAGAATTTACAAACGACCTGGTAGGCGCTATTCGCAACAAAACGACCAACGCCTTCCGTGATAAGTATCGCCAGGTAGATGTCCTCTTGATTGACGATATCCAGTTCATTGCCGGCAAGGAATCGACCCAAGAAGAATTTTTCCACACCTTCAACACGCTTTATGGTCAGGATAAACAAATTGTGATTTGTTCAGACCGGTCACCCAAGGCGATGAGCATGCTCGAAGAACGTCTGCGCTCACGCTTTGAATGGGGCTTGACGGTGGATATGCAAGCGCCGGACTTTGAAACCCGCTTGGCCATTTTGCAAACCAAAGCCGAAAAAGAGGGCCGTGTTGTACCTGGCGAGATTTTGGAAACCATTGCCAAGACCATTCAAACCAATATTCGTGAGCTTGAAGGCGCATGGAACCGGGTTTTGGCTTTCTCTGATTTGACCGGAAAGCAGCTCAACCTGCAAATGGCTCAAAACGCTTTGGCAGATTACGCGCCTCAGCCCAGCACCCTGACACCCGATTATGTGGTGGATGTGGTGGCGGACTATTTCGGTGTGGAAGCCGCCAAGCTTTCAGGGCGTTCACGCACCCGTGAAGTGGCTTTACCGCGTCAGGTGGCGATGTATCTCTTGCGCGAAGACAGTGGCATTTCTCTGCCACGCATTGGTCAGGAACTTGGTGGGCGCGACCATACGACGGTGATGTATGCTTGTGACAAGGTTGCTGATATGATGGAAAGTGATGATATGATGCGGCGCAAAGTCTCGCAGATTCGCGAGCGTTTGCATAGTCAGCAGGTGCCGGTATAATTTTTGCCCATTATAAATGGTAAAGGGGGACTTTTTGTTTGACCTCACGGCGTGGATTGCTCAACATCCACGCCGTGATTTTTTAAGGTAAAGGTGCGCAGGGCGAGACGCCATCCGGAACAGAAGTGAAGTTGCGCAGGGATAACTAAATCCCCTCGGCGTCTCGCCGAGGGTCGGGGTGGCACGCTTGCTGATGGATGTTAGCGCTCGGTGAGGACACCGGCGCGAACAGAAAACACCGGCGCAAACAGATTATCGTTCGGCTTGGCATCCTCGCCAAGCCTTTTGGTTACATTTGGAACACCTTTTATCTCTGATGCTTGCAGTTCCTTTTCGTGAATATGCAAGCGGATGGCGGGGACGCTATCCGGAACAGAAGTGAGGGAGCGCAGGGCGAGACGCCTGCGGATAATATAAATCCCCTCGGCGTCTCGCCGAGGGTTTCATAGAAAATCTTAAACAGTTTCGAGTTCGCCCCAATTATCCCCAGCGCGAGCGTCACACACCAGGGGCACGTCCAAGTCCATGGCTGATTCCATGATGCCTTTGATCACCGGGATGGAACGGTCGAGCTCTTCTTCGGGCACTTCAAAAATCAGCTCATCATGCACCTGGAGCAACATGCGCGCTTTTAGACCGGCTTTTTCTAAAGCATCAGGCAGAGCAACCATTGCCAACTTAACAATATCCGCCGCGGTGCCCTGGATAGGCGCATTAATCGCCTCACGTTCCTCACGTTGGCGCATTTGCGGGTTGGAGCCTTTTGCCAGGTTGGGGAAGTAACGCCGCCGTCCAAGCAGCGTTTCGACATAGCCATCGCGTGCGGCTTGCAAGCGGGTCTTATCCAACCAAGCTTTAACACCCGGGAATTCCTTGAAGTATTCTTTAATAAAGTTTTCTGCTTCTGCCAGGGTTAAGTCAGTGGAACGGGTCAGACCAAAAGCGCTCATGCCATAAATCAAACCAAAATTGACCGCTTTGGCATGGCGTCTTTGCAGAGATGTGACCTCATCCAATGGCGTATCCGTGATGGCGGCAGCCGTGGTGGCGTGAATATCCTGCCCGTTGCGGAACGCTTCGAGCATGGCTTGGTCTTGGGCGATGTGTGCCACGATGCGCAGTTCAACCTGCGAGTAGTCCACCGCCAAGAGCTTCCATCCCGGCGCGGCGATAAAGCCTTGCCGTACGCGGCGACCGATTTCGGTGCGCGCTGGGATGTTTTGCAAGTTCGGATTTTGGCTGGCAATGCGACCGGTGACCGTGCCAACCTGATTAAACGAGGTGTGTACCCGACCGGTTTTTGGGTTGATTTGGCCGGGTAGCGCTTCGACATAGGTCGATTTCAGCTTGGCGAGTTCGCGGTAGTCCAATATCTTGTTGACGATGTCGTGCTTGTTGCGCAACAGGTCCAGAACTTCGGCGTTGGTTGACCAATGACCACTTTTTAGCTTTTTTGCGGGGTCAGGTGGGTCGAGAGCCAGTTTCTTGAAGAGCACGTCGGAAAGTTGCTGGGTGGAATTAATGTTGAAGGTGGTGCCTGCCATGCGGTAAATCTCTTCTTCGAGGCCGAAAATCAACTCGCCAAGTTCCTGGTTGAAGGCTTTGAAGAAAGGCGCGTCCAGGAGCACACCGTGTTCTTCCATTTGCGCCAGAATGGGAATGAGTTTGATTTCGAGGTCGTCCATCAGCTTTTCAGCATTGCGTGCTTTGAGGTCGGCTTGTAAGAGCGGCATTAGGCGTAGGGTCATCACCGCATCCGCGGCAGCGTATGGCGCAACGTTTTCGATGGGGAGTTCCGCCATGCTCAATTGTTTTTTGCCGCTGCCGATGAGGTCTTCAATGCGGGTCATTTCAACGCCCAAGCGTACCCACGCCAGCGTTTTCAGGCCAAGATTTCGCGAATCTGGATTAATGAGCCATTCGGCGAGCATGGTGTCAAAGCTAATCGGGCTCACCTCAAAGCCGGCTTGTTGCAGGACGATGAGGTCAAACTTGGCATTGTGGGCAATTTTCTTGATTTTTGGGTCTGACAAAACCGGTTGGAGGGCGGCTTTGACTTCTTCAAGGCTGAGTTGCTTCCCGGAAAGGTGCCCAATCGGGATGTAATACCCCTGGTCAGGCTGGATGGCGAATGACATGCCAACCATCTCTGCCCTCATTGGATCGAGATCACTGGTCTCGGTGTCAAAGGCGAGAACATCAGCCTGGCTGAGGGCTTTGACGCAGTCGCTCAGCTTTTGCGGGTTATCAATCACAATGGTCTCAAAACCAGTGTCGATCAGGGCGTTTTCAATGAGCGCTGGGGAAGCCTGGGAAAGGTCCTCTCCAAACAAGCCTCCTTGCACCATGTTAACCGGATTGGGATCGACTTTAGGCGTGCTGGTTTGCGGCGCGATTTCAGGTTTTTCTGGGGTGGGACAAAGACGTTCACCCAGTTTTTGCAGCTTGCGGATGAGCGTGCGGAATTCCAAGGTTCTAAACAGCTCTTCTGCCGCGGTGGGCTCGAAATTATGGCAAGCAGCCTGTTTAAGATCCAATTTCAAGGGCAGGTCGGTGACAATTTGTGCCAGGGTTTGGCTGAGGTAGGCCAGGTCTTTTTGTTCGGCAATCGTTTGTCCAACTTTGCCTTTAATTTCTTCGACATGCTCATAAACGCCATCCAGGGTGCCATAGCTTTCCAGAAGCTTGGTGGCGGTTTTGGGACCCACACCACGCACACCGGGGATGTTGTCAGAACTGTCACCCATCAGCGCTTTCAGGTCGACGATTTGCTCAGGTTTGACGCCCATGCGTTCCACGACATCTTCTGGGAAGTAATCTTTATCCTTCCCTCCACGTCCTTCAGGAAGGTTGACGATAATGCGTTCGGTGACGAGTTGCAAAAGGTCGCGGTCACCGGTGATAATCTTGACGCCCAAGCCTTCTTTTTCTGCCCAAACCGCCAGGCTGCCGATGATGTCATCAGCTTCGTAGTTATCCAGTTCCAGTCGCGGGATTTTGAGGAGGTCAATCATCTCCTGGATGCGCAAAATCTGTTGGCGCAGGTCGTCCGGCATTTTTTCGCGGGTGGCTTTGTATTCTTCAAAGAGGTCGTCGCGGAAGGTACGCCCTTTGTCAAAGGCGATCGCCAGATAATCGGGCTGGTCTATTTCAAGGATTTTGATGAGCGTGTTGGCAAAGCCATAAACGCCGGCAGTGGGTTCGCCATCGGTGGTTGCAAAGCGCATGGTGCCGCCACTGGTGAGGGCGAAGTAGTTGCGGTAGGCGATGGCGTGTCCATCCAGTAAATAGAGCATCTTGGGCATGATAACCTCCAGGTTTGTGCGTTTTGAGCTGGATTAAGTGTAGCATTTTGACACGGGTTGGGCAAGGTGTAGGATAGGTTTAGACAGGGTAAAGAGATTAGGCTTAATAGCCATGAAAAACAGCTATAATGATGAAAACGATATGGGAGTTCTTATGTCTAGACGCGATAAAGTGAATTATTACCTCGATATGGCTGAGGTTGTTGGCAAGCGCAGCACCTGTATCCGCAAGCAATATGGAGCGGTGATTGTGAAGAATGATGAGGTGATTTCTACCGGCTATAACGGAGCACCTCGGGGCCGCAAGAACTGTATTGATCTTGGCGTGTGCCGACGTGAGCAACTCAATGTGCCTCGTGGGGAACGCTACGAGCTATGCCGCAGTGTGCATGCCGAGCAGAACGCGATTATCAGCGCTTCGCGCGATCGCATGTTGGGCAGTTCGCTTTACATGACCGGCATCGATCTTAGGGACAACAATAATTATGTTGCCCATGGGTCATCTTGCTCCATGTGTAAGCGGGTCATCATCAACGCCGGTATTGAAACGGTTTATATCCGTGATACCAAGGATGAGTATCGCAAGATTGATGTGCAGGAATGGGTTGATAATGACGATTCCCTTGCCGCGGCGTATGGGTATTAGACGATAACCGGAGGACATATGACACAAACAAGACATGTTGAAAAGGTCGTGCGCGGGCGACCTGCTATTGACGGCGCTGGGGTTCACCTGACGCGCGTTTTGGGACTGCCCAATGTGCAGGATTTTGACCCCTTTTTGATGCTTGATTCATTCGATGCCAAAGATCCGGCGCTTTATATGGCGGGTTTCCCTATGCATCCCCACCGTGGTATCGAGACAATCACCTACCTTATCAACGGCGAGTTTACGCACGAAGACAGTTTGGGCAATAAAGGCTTGATTGTCGGCGGTGCCTCGCAATGGATGACCGCTGGCAGTGGTATTTTGCACCAGGAAATGCCTAACGCCACTGAGCATTTGATGGGTTTCCAACTCTGGCTCAACCTACCCCAGAGTGAAAAAATGACTGAGCCAAAGTACTTTGATATCAGGCCAGAAGATGTCAAAACGGTTGAGGAACCCGGGCGTGTGGTGCGTGTTGTTGCCGGCTGTTATGGCGAGACCGAAGGTGTTAAACCACATCATCTTCCGGCTAGTATCTTTGACGTCAGCCTGGAACCTGGCGCGGAAATCGATATCCCAGTTAAAGAGAGTGAGACAGCCTTCGTCTTCCTTATTCAAGGGGAAGGCATTTTGGATGGTGAAACCTATGCCGAAAAATCAGCTCTCTTGATGAAGGACGGTGATGTCGTGCATGTTGAAGCACCTAAAGACCAGGCACTACGCTTTGCGCTCATTGCCGGACCGCCTTTGTATGAAAGTATCGCCTGGGGTGGACCGATTGTGATGAACACCCGCGAAGAACTCGAACATGCCTTTT
>CAZUZM010000062.1:0-9707 GCA_964624615.1 uncultured Anaerolineaceae bacterium | reverse complement strand
GCACCTCCGCCACCACCATACACTTGGCTTAAACGCAAATTAGCGGGATCGCCCAAGGGCTGACAAGAATGGGTTGGGCTGGCGGAATTGCGCGCTGCGGGTGTAAGCGTTTCAAAATCCGCACCATTTTGATCCGTATCTTGACAGCCAGCAGCTTTTCTCTGAACAGAAAGGATCACCGTTGGTGATGGCGCAGCAGCACTGCCTTCATAGAAACTTGCGTGAGGCCCATAGCCAACCATATCCACAATTCTTGCTTTTTGTTCATCACTACAAGGAACTTCCACAGAGCCACAATCAAGGGCTTCTGTACCATTCACAAGAGCAATCTTGCCGCTCACATTATCAACATTAACAATTAGAGTGACATCTGGCGTTGGGATTGATGATTGTCCAACTTCAAAATCAAATGTTTGAATGAGGAGGTATCCACCAGCAGGAATCGTTTTTTCAGGCATTGGTGCGTTGAATAAATCTATTTTCCCGCTTCCAGTCCCGAATTGCAACGAATAACCAGCAAGGCTGATGGGGCTAGAACTGCTGTTGAATAATTCAACATAATTCTGCTTGTAAAACGAGGTTTGCATGCCACTATTTGCGTAAACTTGACTTATACGCAATGGGTTTGCTGCTTGGACAGGCTTTGGTGTTTGGAAACCAATAGCGCCAAACACTAAACCTATTATGATTAATACATATAGTATTTTTTTAAACATTACTCCTCCTTGAGAGTTTTGGGATTAGTAAAAAAACAGTCCTATCATTTTATCATGCTTAAGGCCTTAAACCAGGCATTCTTATCACGATCGGCAAAAGATTTTCGGTACCTTTAAGGAGATTTTTTTTAAAATGCTCGCCTTTCAGCCTCCAACAGGGCATATACAGGCTAACCAATCTCCCACTTTTATTCCTTAACCAAGGCTATAAGACCTACAGCCATTATAAAAACGCCATAAAAGGAGAAAATCCGCAACCAAGAAACATTGCCACCGATATTAAGCTACGCGCATTATTGAAGTGTGTAAATTTGACTACAAAAAATATGGTTAAAGACGGCTGACATACCGCGACTTATACCTACGCGCATTAAGGGCAAGTGCCGGGCTGAAAGAGCCGCTCAGTCCATGATGCGAGCCAACCACCAAAGTTATTCCTGAACTCAAACAATGACCGGGCAAACAGGACATATCAAAATCAATCTACACGGATGTATTCCAATAAACAAAAGAACATTAATCAATTGCCGGAGGATCGTGACGCACACAAAACCGACCCTGCTAAACAACCTGCAAGCAAAACTATCGAAAGCATATATGGAACTAAAAGCATAAAATAAATATGCACACCCCAGTAAATACATAAAACATAGCTTTTCACGAACAAAAGCTTACATTTAGCACTATATTTGTTTCACGTGAAACAAATACATATGTTTTTGGCAGGATAGCCATTTTTAACGATATATCTTGTCTGCTACGTGTTTTGCGCTTTTGAGCGCGCATCCCGGTTCAGCAACTTTGTCTCAGCCATCATTATCTTTTCGCTACACAACAATCTTCTAATATAAGATCGAAGCACGCCTTTAGACAGTCATGCGTTTCCCCAAGATTTTTTTATCTTTTCAATCAAACCTTTTTACGCTGCGTAGAAAAGACCATTTAGCTATCCTGGATGCGCTAGAACAATCTTTTATTTAACTCTTGACCTCGCGCTTAATCCGGTGTAGAATAACCGTCCATTAACACATGCTCTCGTAGCTTAATGGATAGAGCACCTGCTTGCGGAGCAGACGGTTGCGTGTTCGAATCACGCCGAGAGCATTTTTTCTTTTAATCACCCCAATCTCTTTCTAATTCGCCACCCTTAGTTAATATCCCTATTCTTGACAGTTTATATTCACTTTCTGCCGTTTGGTGCAATCCATTTCACAAAACGCTATTGTTTCACGTGAAACACCACCTCCCAACACACAGCAGTGTCGAGCGACCTTCAAGTGCTCTCACGCTAGCTAGCCGACCCGATAATCCCAACTAGTTACCCTTTCTAAGCGCCATTATTGGTTCATTTATACTTTCTGACTATTATTCTTTATCTACTTATTCGTTCTTAGTCTTTTTTTACTTTCACTTATAGCTTTTATCGATAATACCGGTGTTTTAATGCCATCTCATTAAGTAATCTGCCAGTTTTATCCGTTCTTAAGTTAAAATGATTTAATTAAACAGGGCAGCAGTGGGTTGCTCATGGGAAGTTGTTCATGAAATTATTAAAAGTAAACGATTATCAAAGCTTGAGCGTCAAAGCTGCCGAATTTATAGCTCATCAAGTGCGACAAAAACCAAACAGCGTGCTTGGTTTAGCCACAGGATCCACGCCAATCGGTTGCTATCAAGAATTAGTGCGCCAACACCAAGAGGAGTCCCTCGACTTTCAGCACATATCAAGTTTCAATCTGGATGAGTATTATGGGCTTAGCCCTGACAACCGCAATAGTTATCATCATTACATGAATTACTACTTCTTTGACCATATCCAAATCGACAAGTCTAAAACCCACATTCCTAACGGTATTCCTCAGGATGTTGATGCAGAATGTCTCGCCTATGACCAAATGGCTCAGGATGCGGGCGGCATGGATATTCAAATTTTAGGACTGGGCTCAACAGGGCATATCGCGTTTAATGAACCAGATACGGTTTTCCATCCTAACACACGCCTTGTAGACTTAAACAAGAGCACCATCGAGGATAATGGCCACTATTTTAAGCGGGAGGGTTTTATGCCCAGTCAAGCCATAAGCGTGGGGATGCGCTTTATCCTCAACAGCCGATTAATTCTTCTGTTGGTGAGTTCTGAGAAAAAAGCAGAAGCGCTAGCTCGCACGCTCAAAGGTCCGGTAGACCCACAGGTACCGGCTTCAATCCTTCAGCTTCACCAAAATGTGATCGTGATCGCGGATGAAGCAGCACTTTCACAGTGCTAGAATGCCAATCTCCTGGTTACAGGTGTTTAACCAGCACCAAACGCTGCACCGTTTCGCCTTTTAGCGGCTCAAAGCCACATTGTTCATACTTGGTAGCATAGCCAATATACGCTTCATCATATTTTTTGAGCAACGCCTGTCGGCTGGTAGCAACATCATCCAAGGGTGCCACACGTAATTGCTTTGCTCCATAGCTTTTCGCCCATTCGTTAGCTTCAGCTAACATTGCTCTAAAAACCCTGGCATACTCGGCATATTCACCCAAGCGAATTTGTTTTATCTGCCAAATCTTGCCCTCATCTTCTGACTCAATGAGTGCGGATCGAACAGGGCCCAACTCTATTGCGCCAACGAGTTCTTTGCCACGTTTCAACAAAAGCCCCGTCCGCAAATCATACTCAGCTGCGCCTTTAGGGTTGGGTTCGCTATCCATAAAGACTTTTTCAAACCGAGCTGCTTCGTTCTGTCTAATTTCCTCTGCAATGCCCGGGTCAATATCACCCAAAACAAAGACTAATTGAGCGTATTCATGGCCCGTTTTTGGCTCAACGACACTAAACTCTTCGGGCAAAACTCTTTTGACCTTGCCAGTGGTTAAAAACAGGCTGTCATCATACTCTTGAAACTCTACAGGCAATGGCACTCTAAACAAGTTACTCACATACTTTAGGTCTTGCAAAGTCTTTTCGTTGATTTCTTTTTCTGAATAAGAGTCAATCAACCAATCCGGGTCCATACAACTGACTTTTAAATGACCAATTTTTCCTTGACCCGTGAGCGCGTTGTTGGGGTAACGGGTACCACTCACAATACGACCTTTATCATCACGGCTGTAAACATGAATCTCAATCTGGTGTCCCGCACCATTATCCAAAACAAAACAACGGTCATCAGCGTGAGCATCTTCTATCAATCCGTAGCCAATGCGACTGATAATACCTAAAAACCGCGTTAAATAGGCGCGATTTATCGCCAGGTCCAAATCCTTATGGGATCGGGTTTGCCAACCTAAAAGGGCATCAATAGCCCAGCCACCCGCAACAACGAGCGGAATACTGGCAATATCAGCAAGTTCCAAAACCCGCAACACTTCCTCTTGGTCCATTTCCAGAGCAGGCGAAGCTTTGCGGCGTGGGTATTCATCTAAAAGAGTTTGTAAAGGATTGACTTCAGGTGGGTTGATATCACTCATGACGACCTCTATTCTTATCTTTCCTAATTGTAACGGTAAAAAGTCAATTAATCATGCCTTTTATCGCTAATATAGGTGTAAACTATGCAATCATTCTTAGCTTATCTATAAACAAAAAAGCTGGCTCTGTGTAAGCCAGCTTTTAATAAACGATTCTATACTAAGCTATTTGGTGTTCAACATTGGGAAATAGATTCTTGGGAAGACCATTTTCTCCCATCCACCGGTATCATATTCGACCCAAATGGAAACCTGAGCAAACGCAAAAGCATGACTATTATTGTCTTTGAAATAGATAGTCGCTTTGTTTTCACCAACATGGATTTTACTTTTATCAAAGCTTAACACAAAGGTGTCGCCATCTTGGCTTGATGGAAGTTGAACCCAGTCCTGATTGGCGGAAGCTGTCCATTCAACACCTTCTGAGGCAGAAACGGTAAGTTCGATATCACGGAGGGTTTCATAGCCAAAAGGTGCTAAAATGTGTGAAACCACAGGCGTAACAGAAATGGTGGCCACAACTGGTTCTACTTCAGTAGCTTTGGCAGCGTTAAGTTGGTTATAAACGGCGCCTGGCGCAGTTTGGTAATCAACAAAAGCGTATGCAGAAATATTTTCCATATTGTGGATGTAACGAAGTGGGAAGGCAGCATAGTAAACACCTTCCTCATTTGGCGCTAAGCTGGTAATTCGTGCCTTGCCAACGCCACGAGCCGCATGATGGCTAGTGTTAGTAGCATGCTGATAACCTGTTTCCTTGATAAAAACATGCACAGATGCATTATTTTCAGTACTCAAGGTTACGTCGCTCAAGTTCTTGACGTCGACCTTAAAGTAAGCCATACCGTCTTTGATATAATATTCGGCTTTGACGTCAGCTAAGGCTTCTTTGGCAATAGCATATTCAGTCATTGCTGTATACTTCTCAACAGCTTCCTCAGGCGTTTCAACACCACGACTGTGTTTTTCGCCACTTTCAACCATGGCCCATGTCAAACCCATGCCTTCTTCAGTAAATCGAATGACATCCCAGCGTGTTGGCACAGGATTCGGCCAATCATGGTCTACATAAACAATATTCTTATCAGCATAATCTATAGCAAGTTGATCAATCACCGGACCGGAGATTGCGCAATGCCATCAGTGAATCCAGCCAAAGGCTTCGAATACCGCCAGTTTTTCAACGGGCGCTTGGGCTTGAGCAGCTTTGGGGCTAGAGGCGAAGCTTGTCGCCATCATTGCCAGCAGCATCAAGAGAACAAAAAATTTTTTCATTGTTTTCATAGGCACTCCTTATAATCTGTGTTAAGCACAGTTCACATTTATATTCTAACATTAACAATCATCGAACGCACAAGCTTCGCCGAGGATTCCTTCTAAAAATAGCTTTTCTGCCGGCGATGGTCTTTTTCTTTTTTCATTTCCTCGTTCCTGATATACAAAGGGTCCATCTAATTGGTTCAAATCAAGGAGCAAGGCGTTATAATCAAGCCATGCCAGATAAAAACCTCTTGGTGTCTGTCGTGACGCCATCTTTCAATCAAGCGCAGTACCTTGAGCAAACCATGCTTTCGGTGCTCAACCAGGACTATCCCAACTTGGAGTATTTCGTGATGGATGGTGGTTCTACGGATGGCAGTGTGAAGATAATCGAGAAACATGCTTCCAAACTGGCAGGCTGGGTATCCGAAAAGGATAAGGGCCAAGCCGACGCGGTGAATAAAGGATTTGCACTGGCTAAGGGCGATATTGTTGGTTGGCTCAACTCCGACGACCTCTATTATCCAGGAGCGATTGCTGGTGCTGTCAAAGCTTTTAAGGAACATCCAGAGGCGTCCATCGTTTTTAGTGACGTCAATTCCATCGATAGCCAAGGGAACGCTTTCAACCGCATGGTTTTTGGCGATTGGAAGCTCAAAGACCTTATGTGCTTCAACATCATCAGCCAGCCCGGCGTTTTTATGCGCCGTACGGTGCTTGAAGAAACCGGCTATCTTGGTTTGGACTACCATTTTTTGCTGGATGTGGAGCTTTGGTTGCGCATGGCGGCGATTGCCGAGCCCTTTTACGTGCCCGATGTGGTTTGGTCTGCTGCACGTATGCATGACGACGCCAAAAACCGTTCCCAAGCACTAAATTTTGGACCCGAGGCTTTTCGCGTTGCCAAATGGTTGTGCGAAGACGAACGTTTTTATCCATTGAGTAGTCAGATTTTCAAGCAAATTTGGGCTGGTGCTTATCGCATTGATGCCTTTTACCGTGCCGAGGCAGAAGACTACCGCGGCGCGATCAAAAGCTATTGGCAGATGATGAAACGCCAGCCTTTCCAATCGCCTAAAGCATATGCGCGGCTCGCTAAGAGTCTTATTAATGTTTTGGGGTTTCGTCGACTGAACGAAAGTTATAACAAACTACGCGACCAACGCGGTAAAAAGAATTTGGAAGACTAAAAATGTCAGACTTAAAAGTTTCCATTGTTACGCCATCCTATAACCAAGGTCACTTTCTTGAAGAAACCATTCTATCGGTTCTCAAACAAGACTACGCCAACGTCGAATACATCATCATCGACGGTGGCTCCACGGATAACAGTAAAGATATTATCCAAAAATACGCTGACCGATTGGCTTATTGGCAAAGTCAACCGGACAAAGGCCAAACCGATGCCATCAACCAGGGATTTGCAAGGGCAACCGGTGATGTCTTAGCATGGTTGAACTCGGATGATATCCTTTTACCTGGTGCTATTAGTGCGGCAGTCAAGAAACTGCAAGAAAATCCAGAAGCAGGCATGATTTATGGCGATTGTTGGCTAATCAATGGTGAGGGAAAACGGATTGGCAAGTTCCCTGCTGCCCAAACAGACCTCGCCAAACTGCGTCGTGGCTACGTTCACATACCGCAACAAGCCTCTTTCTGGCGCGCATCTTTGTGGCGGGAAGTGGGTCCTTTGGATGATAGTTTCTATTTTGCAATGGATTACGACCTTTGGACGAGGCTCGCTTCAAAAGCGCCTATGTTATATGTCAAAGAACCATGGGCAGCCTTTCGCTTGCATGGTGACGCCAAAAGTATTGCCGAGGACGACCGCTGTTGGCCTGAAATGCTGCGCGTACACTATCGTGATGGCGGTAAGAAGCTATCGCTGATAAACGCTAAGTACCATTTGCGCAAGCTCTTGCGCCCCATCCTGATGTGGAAACGGCGACGACAGATGTCGCAAGTGAAGGAGTAAGCCAAATGTTGATCAAAAAGAGTAAAACCGCTTTAAGAGTCCTGCGGGAAAAAGGTTTAGGGTCTGTTTGGAGCTTGCTAAAGCATCACCTTGGTATGGCGAAAAGTGTCAATGAAGGTGAAGTTGTATATCATTTCTTCAAAGCGATAAACTTTGTCGGTGTAATGGTAGACATTGGCGCACACCACGGGTTTGAGCTTGAACCTTTTGCAAATGATGGTTGGAGCGTGTTCGCTTTTGAACCCGACCCTGATAATCGTAAACACTTGGATGAACTGGCTGATAAATACAGGTCAGTTACCGTAGATCCACGTGCAGTTTCGGATCAATCCGCAAGCCAAGTCTCTTTCTACAAGTCATCAGTATCGGATGGTGTGAGTGGCTTGCAAGCTTTTTTGCCCAGTCACAAGGAATCCTATCTGGTTGACGTTTGTACATTACGAGAATTTATCGATGAAAAGGACATCCAGGCAATCGATTTTCTAAAAATCGACACTGAGGGATTTGACCTCATGGTCTTAAAAGGCATGGCTTGGGAAAGGATAAACCCCCGAATCATCCTTTGCGAGTTCGAGGATGCCAAAACAACACCTTTAGGCTACACATACCACGACATGGCAAAGTATTTGGTCGAAAAAGGTTACCAAGTCATCGTTTCAGAGTGGAAACCCATTCGGCGCTATGGTGATAAACATGATTGGCGTGGCTTTTATCCCTATCCGCACGAACACCATACCAAAAAAGCTTGGGGAAACCTGATTGCGTTACGTGACGAATCGGATTACCAAGCTTTATGGGCGATGCTCAAAAACTAAATCATCTGTATGGGCAAAAAAAACAAGCGACTCTTCAGTCGCTTGTTTCGTTTTTTATGAAGTCTAGAAAAGACTATTCTGTAATTTCGCCTTTACCAAGTTTCTTACCGATGCGATCGAAAGCATCCAAAGCTTGTTCAAGATCGTCCTGGCTGTGTGCCGCAGAAATCATCACGCGGATACGAGCCTTGCCACGAGGCACGGTGGGGAAGCCCAAAGCACCAGCGAAGATGCCTTCTTCGAGCAGCTCACGGCTAAATTGGCGCGCCAACTGCACGTCACCAAGCATAACAGGCGTAATTGGGGTTTGGGTCACACCGGTGTTGAAACCGAGTTTACGCATTTCTTCCTGGAAGAAGCGTGCGTTGGACCACAGTCGATCAACCAGTTCGGTAGATTCTTCCAGCAAATCAACAGAAGCGATACATGCCGCAACGTCGGGCACAGTCACCGCGGAAGAGAACAGGAAAGGTCGACCGCGTTGGCGTAACCACTCGATAATGCGTGCGTTACCGGCAACGACACCACCGACCACACCAAAAGCCTTCGAGAAGGTACCGATTTCAACGTCCACTTTACCGTGAAGGCCAAAATGATCTACGATACCGCGTCCACCATGACCCATAACGCCTTCACCGTGGGCGTCATCAACAGCGGTCATAATGCCGTATTTTTCCGATACTTCAACGAGTTTGTCCAATGGTGCGTAATCGCCGTCCATTGAGAAGACGCCGTCGGTAATCATCAGGGCTTTGTTGTAGGTTCCTTGGGCTTCTTTGACAACGCGTTCGTAGTCAGCAACATCAGCGTGGGCAAAACGATGGATTTTAGCACCGGAAAGGCGTGAACCATCAATAATGGATGCGTGGTTGAGCTCATCCGAGAAAATAACGTCACCTTTACCAACCAAAGCCGGGATGGTGGCGCCGTTGGCAGTGAAACCAGATTGGAAAGTAATCGCGGCTTCCACGCGCTTGAACTCTGCCATTCGGCGTTCGAGCTCGAGGTGCAGGGTCATCGTGCCAGCAATGGAGCGGACAGCACTGGGACCAAGACCGTATTTGTCCATGGCGTCTTTTGCGGCTTGCACCAAACGGGGATGATTAGCCAAGCCAAGGTAGTTATTAGCGCTGAAGTTTAGCACCTTTTTGCCATTGATATTAACTTTCGCTCCCTGGGGTGAGTCCATTGTGGGAATCGTGTTATAAAAACCAGTTTCTTTCAGTTGCGTGATTTCATCATCAATCCAGCTTAATTTGTCTGTCATATGCACCTCTTTTTATTAATATGGTCAGTTATTTGATTATACCGCCATATCTCATGCAATTGTGTACTTTCTTAAAGCTGTTCGTACCAGGCACGCCCCTTTCTTTCTGCCGTTTCAATTTTTACCAAAAGTTCTGGAAAAGTTTGATGATAAAATGAATAGCAATCCTTCTATGAACAAAAAACTTTTGCGGTTGTTCTTTTTTATTATTGTCA
>CAZUZM010000061.1:0-9845 GCA_964624615.1 uncultured Anaerolineaceae bacterium | reverse complement strand
GATCCGGCATACAAGACCATCCAATGGTATCCCACGTTGCGAAAATGAAAAAGCCTGGAAGATTAGCCCTATTCAACGTATAATGACTCGTCAAGAGCGAAGATGAGGAGTGGTGATGGAAAACCAAAAAACGCAAACCGACTTGGTTAAAAAGGAAAAGAAAAAGTTCAAACTGAACTGGCGTGATGTCAAGGACTATGTTTTGGTAATCGCTGGCGCGATGCTTCAAGCGGTGGGCACGTGGTTGTTTACCATTCCCGGCTCACTTGTGAGTGGTGGCGTGTTTGGTTTGGCGCAAATCATTTATTATAAATTTGGTATACCGGTTGGTATAGTCACCATACTCTTTAATATTCCACTCTTTATCTTAGGATGGCGTTACCTGGGTGGCTTTAGGTTTGCTATTCGGACTGTTATTGCCATTGTTCTTTCTTCGGTTGCCATTGACATTCTGGTTTCCATCCCGGCGTTGAAGCTATCACTGACCCAAGAGCCATTGCTCAATACGCTGTTTGGCGGTGTTTTGGTTGGGGTTGGGCTGGGTTTGGTTTATTTAGGGCGCGGTACCAGTGGTGGGACTGACATCATCGCGCGTATCCTCAACAAGCGCATGGGTACATCTGTTTCGATGCTCTACATGGTCACTGATACGATTGCGGTGCTTCTAGCAGGTATTTTGTTCGACTGGGAAAAAGCACTTTATGGTCTCATTTTGATTTACGTGGCCGGTGTGGCTGTGGATATGACCTTGCAGGGTATTGACGTTGTTCGCCAAGCGATGATTGTGACCGACAATTATGAGGCTGTCGCTGGCGCAATTGTAGCAGAGCTGGATAGAAGCTCCACTATTATTCCTGCTAAAGGTGGCTATACCAAAGAAGAGCGCAACATCCTGTTTTGTGTTGTCATGCGCTCTGAAGTTGCACGGTTAAAGGAAATAGTCAACCAAGTGGACCCCAAAGCTTTTATGGTTGTAGGCCATGCCAATGAAGCCTTGGGCGAAGGATTTAATCCCCTTCAGGAATAAAAAAAATCAATTCTAAAGGTTGAAAAAAGGCTTTCTTTCGCATGTTCTATGAGAGTATAATCATGGGGTATTTTTACCATGAGGTGTTTTATGAAAGAAAAGATTAAAAGATTTATTAAAGAGATGGACTTTGGCATGGGCATGGTCAAAGACATTGCCATTATTCTGGCAGGTGCTTTAATCCAGGCAATTGCCTTGCGCTTGTTTCTTGTGCCAGCGAACTTGGTGGCGGGTGGTGTGACTGGTTTTGCCCAAATCCTGTATCATTTTTTCAAAACACCGATTGGTTTAATCACTATTTTATGTAATATTCCCTTATTCTTAATTGGTTGGCGCTTTTTAGGTGGTCCGAGGTTCGTCATCCGAACCGTTTGGGCGATTTTTGCAACATCAGTTTTGACGGACGTCTTGATGCGCTTTACTGGATCAGCCCCATTGGTAGACGATGTGCTGCTCAATACCTTGTTTGGTGGTGTGCTAACCGGTGTTGGTTTAGGCGTGGTCTATCTCGGCAAGGGAACCAGTGGTGGTACGGACATTCTCGGGAAGGTCTTGAATAAGCGCTGGGGCATTTCCCTTTCAACAGCTTATATGGTCACCGATGGGCTGGTTTGTTTGGCAGCCGGTTTGGTGTGGGGTTGGGATAAGGCCCTGTATGGTTTAATTGTGATTTATCTCAGCGGTTTGGCGGTGGATATGGTCTCACAAGGTGTGCAAGTTGTGCGTGAAGCCATGATTATTACCGGCGAAACCGAAAAAGTTGTTGCAGCAATCACCAAAGAGCTGGAACGTGGGACGACCATTCTGAAGGCAACCGGTGGTTTTACTGAAGAAGAACGGCCTGTCATTTATTGTGTGGTGAGTCTTTCTGAAGTGTCTCGATTGAAGGAAATTGTTCACGAAGCTGACCCGGATGCCTTTATGGTTATTGGGCACGCCAACGAAGCGCTAGGCTATGGCTTTAAACCCCTGAAAGATGGGTAGAGTAAGGAGAGTTCAAATGAAAAAAGTATGCTTAATTATTCTCGGCTTGTTGCTGTTTCTCACTGCTTGTCAGTCTATAAAAAATCCGGATGATGTGGATGCGGGTGATGCCAGCTTGAAAACGGCTACATCTGAAAAGGCTGATGGCGTACTCGGCTTTGAAAAGAAACCTCTTTTGGATAGCAGTTTTATTTTGCGGTTGAATGAGGAAGAAAATGAAGTTTACCTGCCGGGAAACATCGCTGTTAAACTAACCACTATTAAGGATTATCGCTGTCCTATTGGCGTGGAGTGTGTGCGCGCAGGTGAGGTTCTTGTCGTCTTGGAAATTGATTATGTCGGTGAAGATCCTTTTGAAGTAACCCTTAGTTTGGGTGATGATATTGAGAACCATCCGCGCTTTACCGTTTTGGATGGGAATACCCACCTGACCCTTCAATCCGTGGTGCCGACTACCCATATTGATGAAAGTGTTAAGCCCGAAGACCAAACGGTGACCTTGTCGGTTACACGACACGCGGTTGAATAAAACAAGGTCTAAGTACAGAACAGACGAGGTGCCAAATCGGCACCTCGTTTTGTATAAAAAGAATTGTTGGGAACGATGGCGGGAAGTCTAAGATACAGGATGGTTATTCGGTCAAATCATCCAGGGGTTTTCCGAGTTTAAGCGACATTTTTTCCCGCAACGCGTCGTCAGGTGAACGTTTTTCAAAAGCTTCCATAAATACGGAAAGCATCATGTTACAATCTGCTACTTCGTGGGCGATGTTTTCTTTGCGTTGGCGGTCGAAATTGCGCACCCACCCATCCACGCGCGAGACGATTTCATCAGCTTTCATGCCCAGGCTGGCAAACTCAGCAAGTAATTGGCGTTCTTCCTCACTCAGTTCTACTGGTGCGATGGCAAGGTAGGCTTCGGCGAGTTCTCCCACTTCTGAAAGGTAGAAGAGCAAGGCATCTTTTTGACCTGGCCAGGCTAGTCCACGGGTTTGATAGTATTTTTTGATTAAGTTCGTTTCCATAAGACCTCAGAGCTATTTTATCTTATAATCATAGCATGACAAAGTGGCAAGAGAAAAAGGCGCGCGTTGAGGCATGGTTCCGAGATACCAACAAGCGCGTTTACCAATCCTTGAAGCGCTTTTACTACAAGGTCAATGACTTGCTGGGCGGTGCGCCTGGGGTCATTCGGCATGCCTTCAATAACCTTTCTCAAGCGCGTGGACCAGAAGCTTCGGCGGCCTTGGCTTATTATGGTCTTTTTTCGATTTTCCCTGCCCTTATTGCGGTGGTCACGATTGGGTCTTTGTTCCTGGATATCAACATTGTGCGTGAAGCGCTTTTTAATGCGGTTGGGGAACTTTTCCCCGTGCCAGAAACGATTGCGTTTGTGGATGCTCAACTTAGTGCGGCGCTGAAAGTGCGTGGTGCTCTTACAGCAATAGCGGCGATATCACTTATCTGGTCGGCGAGCAATGTGATTGATAAAGTGGTTGTGAATGTCAATCGGGCTTTTCCCTACGGTGCGCGCTCGAATTTCTTGCGCAACCGCGGTTTGGCATTGATTATCATCGCCATTGTGGTCATTTTATTTCTGTCATCAGTGGGTCTTACGCCACTCTTTCAGCTTTTGCCGGCGTTTAGCTTCAAGATTCGTGGCGTGCCTTTCACCCAAACCAAACTTTGGGGCTGGGTGTCCCTGCTCATCCCCTTGTTGCTCAAGTTTGTCATGTTTTACATCACTTACACTTGGTTGCCCAACAGTAATAATGTTTCCAGAAAGGCACGGGCGATTGGCGCGATTGTCGCTGCCGGTTTATGGGAAGGCGTGACCAACCTGCTTTCCTGGGCGATAGCCAAAGGGTTTGCAAATTATGAACTTTTGTACGGTTCTTTGGCTTCGGTGATGGTGTTACTGTTCTGGCTGTATTGGACGGGTTACATTCTCTTTTTTGGGGCGCATCTCACCAACGCTGCGAATGTGCACTTTAAGAACCACATGGCAAAGCCCAAAGCAAAAAAGACTCAAGAGGTGCCAACAGTATGATCAAGCTATCCTTACTCATTCCCACGCTCAATTCCTGCACCTATCTTAAGAAATGTTTGGAGTCGGTTGCTCAATTCCCACCGGCGATGCCTTATGAAACCATTGTTGTGGATAATGCTTCCACAGATGGCACATTGGAGATGCTTGCAGTTGATTATCCAGAAATGCAGGTCATTAAAAATGAGCGTAACGAAGGGTTTACAAAGCCTGCCAACCAGCTCTTACGCGCCGCTAAAGGTGACTATTTAGTTTTGCTCAACCCGGATACCTTGCTGAAGGAAGATGTGTTTACGTCTCAAATCGAATGGCTTGAGGCGCATCCCGAAGTTGGTATAAGCATTCCCAAAGTGCTCAATGGCGATGGCAGTTTTCAGGCGCAATGCAAACGTGGTGATGCTACGCCCGCTGCTGTTTTTGGTTACTTTCTAAAACTCGGCAAGCTGTTTCCAGACAATCGGCCATTGAATAGCTATTTGATGTCTTGGCTGGATGAAGATGAAATCGCTGAAGTGGATGCGGTTTCGGGCTCGTGTATGATTATTCGGCGTAAGACCTGGGAGGAAGTGGGCGATTTTGACGAAACCTTCTTTGCCTACCAGGAGGATAGTGACTATTGCTATCGTGCCCGGCAAATGGGCTGGAAGGTGATGTATGTGCCAATCAGTTCCATTATTCATTTCGGCGGCCAAGGGGGCTCTAAAGCACGCCCGTTCAATTCGATTCGGCAATGGCACCGCTCGTATTTTATTCTCTATAAAAAACACTTTGCCAAAGATCGTTTCTTTTTGTTCAACTGGTTTTACTATGGCGTGATGGGTATTAAACTGGTTTTGACACTCTTTTTGAACCTGTTTCGGAAAAGGTAATACTCCTACGCGAAAATAAAAGGCGTTGCTAGAGTGATCTAAAAAAATATTGAATAACTGCTCGTGAGAAATCTAGTGAGGTTCTACATGAATAAGGAAATAGAAGAAAGAGACTACGAACAAACGTACCTACAAATAAAGAAGCTCATGGAAGAAGCCAGAAAGTCTGTCACTCAGACGGTCAATCACACCTTGCTTCATACCTATCATGAAATTGGGCGAACAATTGTTGAGGATGAGCAAGGGCATTTTGAGCGGGCTGAATATGGAAAAGGTCTCTTGCTAGAACTCTCAAGGGCTTTAACTAATGAGTTTGGTAAAGGATTTTCCAGATCGAATTTGCAAAACATGAGAAATTTCTATCTTGCTTATCCAAAATGCCAGACACTGTCTGGCAAATTGACATGGTCGCATTACTGTGAACTTTTAGGTATTGAAGATGAAAACAAACGTGGCTTTTATCTAAAAGAATCAGAGAATGCGAATTGGACGGTCAGAGAACTGAAACGACAGATTAAGACCTCTTTGTATGAGAGATTGTTGTTGTCAAAAAAAGATGGACATAAAGAAGAAGTTTTGAAACTGGCACTTATTGGCAATGAGCTAGATTCGCCAAAAGATATGGTCAAAGACCCTTATGTGTTTGAGTTTTTGGGAATCCCGGAAGACAAGCCGATGCTTGAGAGTGATTTGGAGGAGGCGCTAATCGCACAAATTGAGAAGTTTTTGCTTGAGCTTGGCAAAGGTTTCATGTACGTAGGCAATCAGCAAAGAGTTACGCTTGGTAATACGCACTATTATGTAGATATGGTTTTCTATAACAAGATTTTGCGTTCTTATGTTTTAATCGAATTGAAGACTGGAAAGCTCATGCCGGAAGCCGTTGGGCAACTGAATATGTATTTGAACTACTACAGGACAGAGATTAATGATGAACTTGATAATGAGCCTATTGGGATTATTTTATGTGCGGACAAGGACAATATCCAAGCGGAGTACGCATTAGGCGGCTTGTCAAATCAAATTTTTGCTTCGAAATATACACTCTATCTACCAAACAGAGAAGCGTTGGAAGAACAAGTTGAAAAGGTTTTGGGATATTTCCATGACAAAAACGAGTGAAGTTCTGATTTCACTTTCTATGATATGGGAGTTGAAAAACAAAAAGCTGGCGACAACGCCAGCTTTTGTCATGCTTGTTCAATGGATTTTATTGGCTAAGGCGCAGGATGGCTGCGGCGTCGGAGCCGTGGATATCCTGGTGTTCGCCAACCGCCCAGCCTCGTTCGTCAAAACGTTTTTGGATGGTCTCGGCGGCTTCTTCAGGGTTGATGCCATAAGCGGTCAGGGTGGTGGGCATGCCGATGCTGTTGAAGAAACCAGAGGTCGCTTCGATAGTGGCGTTGATTTGCGCCTCGCGATCACCCAGGTTCAAGCCGAAAACGCGTGCGCCAAATTGCATGATCTTATCGCCTTTTTGCTCACGTTTGTACCACATTAGCCAGGGTAAAACCACAGCCAAGGATTCCGCATGGGCGATGCCATACAGCGCGGTGAGTTCGTGACCGATGGAATGGGTGGACCAGTCCTGAGGCACGCCACGTCCGATGAGCGAGTTGAGGCCCATGGTGGCTGCCCACATGAAATCAGCCCGCGCGGTGTAGTCTGGTGGGTCCATTTGCAAGGCTTTGGGCGCCATGTCAACCAGTGCATGTAATAAGCCCTCTGCCAGGCGGTCTTGCACCGTCGCACCGATGGGATAGGTGAGGTATTGTTCGAGCACGTGCATAAAAGAGTCCACTAAGCCGTTGCGGATTTGTTTTTGTGGCAGGCTATAGGTGACTTCTGGATCTAACGCGGAGAATTGGGGGTAGACCTTTTCATGCGCGAAGGAGAATTTCTCTTCCGTGGCACGACGTGAAATTACGCTGTTGGCGTTCATTTCGCTACCGGTTGCGGGCAGGGTGAGCACGCTGCCAAAAGGAATGGCTTCGGTGAGGCCTTGACCTTTGTTGACGGTCAGGATTTCCCAGGGGTCGCCTTGGGTGTAAGGTGTGGCGAGGGCAACAAATTTTGTGCCGTCGATGACCGAGCCGCCACCAACTGCCAACAGGAAGGTGACGCCTTCTTCACGCACGATTTTTACGGCTTTCATCAGGGTGTCAAAGTCAGGATTGGCCTCGATACCGCCAAATTCAAGCACGGTGTAGCCTTCGAGGGCTTGTTTGACTTGGTCGTAGACACCATTTTTCTTGATGGAACCACCGCCATAAAGCATGAGGATTTTGGCGTCTTTGGGGATGTGGCGGGAAATTTTTGCAATGACCCCCTTACCAAAGAGGATGCGGGTCGGGTTGTAATAGTTGAAGTTGTTCATAATCACTCCTTTTTCATCTGTTGTTCACTTGAATGATATCAAAAGAATGGTGAGGTTTCAAAGGAATGGTGGACTGTATTGTGTAAGAAAGTGGTTAGAGATGAGGTTTTTGCGTGTATTGGAATCATTCGTTCCGGATGGCGTCTCGCCATCCGTCATGGCAAGCGACATTGATGCTGGAAAGTAAGAAGCAAAACGTGTTCTGATGTTCAACTAAAATGTCATGGCGAAGACGCCATGACGAACACTAACCCTGTTCCGGATGGTGTCTCGCCATCCGTCCATGCCACGAAGAACATTCAACAAACGATGTGGCTATTATTTATGTGGCTTCGAGTGGAAATGGACGTGGACGTCGCGCACAAAATCGACTTTCTTCTGCAGGATATCTTCGACCTCATCCGAAATCGCATCACCCGCATCCACGCTGATATCGCCATCCACATAAATGGCAAGGTTGACCACCAGGTAACGGCCAAAGCGGTGGGCTTTAATGTCGTCCACGCCATGCACGCCGGGCACTTGCAACACCAGGTCGGCGATCTGCTTGGTGAGCGCTTTGCCAGGCAAGGTGTCCATGAGGTCGTCTGTGGAATCGCGCAAAATTTCATAACCCGTGCGGAAGATGAAAACCGCCACCAATGCCCCAGCCAAAGGATCCACCCAGCGGAAACCCATCAGGCTAAAGCTGATGCCGATGACCACTGCCAGGGCACTAAAGATGTCGTTACGGTTGTCTTGTGCCAGAGCGATGATGGTGGGGTTCGCTGTGCTTTTGCCAACACGGCGGGTATAGATGGTGAGCAGCGTTTTAGTGATGACCGTTGCCAGGGCAATATAGAGGGTGAGGCTGGATGCGCCTTCGCCACCGGTATTGCCACTGAGGAGTTCAAAAAGGTTGCGGATTGAGTCCCAAAAAATGGTGATTCCGGTGGTGATGACGAACGCACCGACCACTAAGGCACCCACGCTTTCAAACTGGGTGTGGCCGTAGGGGTGTTCGTCGTCGGCGGGTTTGTGAGCCGCGCGTACGAAGAAAGAGACCACAATATTGTAGACCACGTCGGAGGTTGAGTTGATGCCATCCGCCAAAAGTGCCGGCGAGTGGCCAAAAATGCCTACCGTCGTTTTGAGGATGGCTAAAATGACGTTGATAATCAGCGAAAGAATGACCGCCTGGTTGCTCTGGCGGTTGCGTTCTTCGATTTTGAGGTCTTCAGCCTTTTCGAGCGCGTTTTCTATCATGTCTTTTACGTGACCTTGGCTTTACTTATCCAGTCCAACTGCTTTGCGCATGCGCTTGAGGTTGGGGATGGCGATGGCGCGCACTTTTTCGGCGCCGGTTTTGAGGATGGCGTCCAGTTGGGCTTTATCGGCCATCAGGGTGTCATAAGTCTGGCGTGCTTCGGCAAAATGGGCGAGGTAGCGTTCAAACAGCTCTTGTTTCAGGGCGCCATAGCCCAAGCCACCTTGCAGATAGTGCTGGCGTACTTCCTCAACGCGCTCAGCGGGTGCAAAGAAGCGGAAGATTTGGAAGACGTTGCAGCTTTCGGGGTCTTTGGGTTCTTCAGGCGTCTTGCTATCAGTGACGATGCGCATGATTTGCTTGCGGGTTTCTTTTTCCGCGCCAAAGATCGGGATGGTGTTGTTGTAGCTTTTGCTCATCTTGCGCCCGTCGATGCCGGGGATGCTTTGCACTTCCTCGGGGATCAAAGGTTCGGGCAGTTTGATGATGTTGCCATAGCTGCGGTTGAAAGTCTCGGCGATATCGCGGGCGATTTCAACATGCTGTTTTTGGTCAAGGCCAACCGGCACGATGTCTGAGTTGTAAAGCAAAATATCCGCCGCCATCAGAACCGGGTAGTAATACAAGCCGGCGTTGATTTGGTAGTCTGGATCACGGTCGGCCTCAAGGTTTTTATCGACCGCGGCTTTATAGGCATGCGCGCGGTTGAGCAAGCCTTTGGCGGTGGAACAGGCTAAAACCCAAGTGCACTCGGGAATTTCAGGCACGTCCGATTGGCGGAAGAACGCACTTTTCTCCGGATCCAGGCCCAAAGCCAACCAAGCCGCGGCAACTTCATAGATGTTTTGCTGTAGGACTTTAGGGTCTGGGGTAGTGGTGAGGGCGTGATAATCGGCGACGAAGTAAAGCCCCAAATAGCGGTCGGTGAGGGCAATGGCGGATTTGTACATGCCAAAGTAGTTGCCGATGTGGGGGCTGCCGGTGGGTTTGATGCCAGTGAGTGCGATGCGTGCCATAAGATGCTCCAAAAGTTAGTGAGGCAATTATAAGCCAGGATTAGAGTTTGATTCCCAGTTTTTTCAAGCCGGCTTCAATTTGCTCACCGGTGTCTTCAAAGTTGCAATCTGTGGTGATGACATAATCTGCAAGCTTTGCCTTTGCTTCTTGCGGACTTTGGGATTTGAGCCGTTTAGCCGCGCTGATGGGATCCATGCCACGACCTTGGATGAGGCGGCTAAGGCGGGTTTCGTCGTCAGCGATAGTTACCCAGGTGGCATCACAATGGATTGCCAGGT
>CAZUZM010000060.1:0-9859 GCA_964624615.1 uncultured Anaerolineaceae bacterium | reverse complement strand
GGATACCATCCTGAGGACGCAAATTCAATAAAGCAAAGGATAGATAATCTATTTTCACTTAACAAAAAAGCAATTATCCTTAATTCACACAACATAAAGGAGCACCAAATGAAAGCTGCAAGCATCATTACTTATATCGTTGCGGGGGTGGTCATCTTCTTTTCAATCCTTATTGCCTGGAGCGCGTTTGCACCAGATGTGCCTGATTCACGCCTGCTTGTTGGCGTTTTTGGTTTGGCGATTGGTTTTGCCCTCATTTATGGTGGCACACGCTTTAGCGCTAAAGCCAAGGAACAATCCCAGGCGGTAAACATTAATATTGATTTGCCCGGTCAGGTTCAACTGGATGCCTTAAAGTGCAATGCCTGCGGCGGTCCTCTGAGCGCAAAAGATGTGAGCTTGGCAAACGGCGCGGCAGTGGTCAAATGCCCTAGCTGTGGCACGACCTATCAAATTACTGAAGAACCGAAGTGGTAATTCTGTTTCCATTGCTCATTCAAGCAATCCAATGATTTCCGAGTGAAAGAATACGGAGAGTGTATGAAAAGAAAAACAACGTTGCTTAGCATCATCATTTTGCTATTAGCTTTTATTATTCCGTTAGGTCAAGTTTTTGCTCAAGACTATAGCTTCGAAGTAACCCGTTATGACGTACAGGCAATCATCGAAGAAGATGGCTCGCTGACGTTACTTTATGAAATGGATTTCAAAAACGGTACCGGCGCACATGCCATTGACTTTGTCGATTTGGGTCTGCCGTATGCGGATTATTCTTTGGATAAGTTGACTGCAACCATTGATGGCAAACCGATTCCAAAAATTTCAAATTCATCTTATGTCCATGGGGCCGAATTAGCCTTGGGTGACAATCAAATTCCAGCTGGAGGAACCGGTGAAGTAAAGGCAAAAATCACTGGAATTAAAGGCGTTTTGACCCCTTATGATCAAGGTGACCGCGAGAATTACGTCAACTTCCAGTTTACACCAAACTATTTCGATTCCAATTACGACCGTTCCCGCAACACGGACTATCGCTTTTCAATCGTCTTGCCACCGGCTGTAGGTGCCGAAGAAGGCGTTTATTACAAAGCCGAGCGATGGCCAGGAAACGCAGAAGCCCAAGCTACCCTGACCACCGAAGGTCAACGGGTGATCTACGAATGGAAGGCAAACAACGCTGATACCCATACGGTTTATACTTTTGGGGCAGCTTTTCCAGCAACGGCCGTACCTGCTTCTGCGGTGAGTACCGAGCCAGTACCCCCAAAAACAGTGAGCTCTCCTGGGTCAGGTGTGTCGGGCATTAGCGGAATTATTTCAAAGTTTCGCCAAGGTGCAGCTTGTGTCATACCTGTTTTTATGTTTAGCGCTTTTGTCGCTATAAGCATTATTGGCAATAAAGCAAATCAACGTTTTCAAGACAAACGAAAAATGGCATATCTGCCTCCAACGCTTTCAGTCGAAGGACATGGCATCAAACGAGGCCTTACGGCAGTTGAAGCCGGTATCTTGCTGGAAGAACCATTGGATAAAGTCTTGACAATGATTCTTTTCGGTCTTCTCAAAAAAGAAGCCATTACCGTCGTTTCTCCTGACCCTCTAAAAATCAATCCTGCTAATCCTATGCCAGCCGGTCTATACAAATATGAAACCAAATTTGTTACGGCCATGCAAATGGGAAAAACCGAGCAAAGGACGGCTATCCAATCCATGATGGTAGATTTGGTGCGGTCTGTTGAAGGCAAGATGAAAGGTTTTAGCAGTACCGAGACAAAGGCATATTATCAAGACATCGTCAACCGTGCCTGGCAAGCTGTTGAGCAAGCCCAAACACCTGATGTAAAAAGCGCTCAATTTGACCATACCCTCGAATGGACCATGCTGGATAAAGACTTTTCAGATCGCACAACCCGTACTTTTACCGATGTGCCAGTCTTTTTGCCCCGCTGGTGGGGACGCTATAGCCCAGTCTATTCTAGCCCTATGATGGGTGGTGGAAGCGCTCCCAGTGGAGGGTATTCTGGTTCAGGAGGAGGCGTGCAAATGCCTTCACCCAGTGTTGCTGGACCCAGCCCAAGGCCAAGTTTTAGTCTTCCTAATTTACCAGGTTCTGCTTTTGCCGCCTCAGTGATTGATGGCGGAGCAAATATGGCAAAAAGCGTGATAGGAGACACAGAAACTTTTACCAGTGGGGTTACATCCCGTACCAACCCAATCCCTGTTTCTTCCGGTGGCGGTGGTTTTTCTGGCGGTGGAGGCAGTTCGTGTGCCTGTGCTTGTGCCTGCGCAGGATGTGCTTGTGCTTGTGCCGGCGGTGGACGCTAAATGAAAGACGTTTTTCCACCAAGTGCGGGTATCATCAAATATGACCGTCAAGAAAAGGGCGGCAAATCAAGGATTCACCTGCGCTTAGAGGAAGATTTCAGCGGTGTTCTGGTCGTTAATGCTGCGAAAATGATCCATCTCAATCCGAGTGCTGGATTGATGGCGTGGCACTATCTCCAAGGTTTTCAGGATGAGCTTGCCGTAAAAAATATTACATCGTTGTACCGTATCGACCAAAAAAGCGTTTTTGCGGACTATCAAAGCATAAAAACCAAAATCGAAAGCATTATTTCAGATGATTCAAACGCTTGTCCTATTTGCGATTTAGGTCTTGAAACCATGGCACCTTTCAGCGCGAAGCTGAGTGCACCCTATCGCATGGATTTAGCGCTAACCTATCGTTGCAATAACAACTGCGCACATTGCTACAACGCCCGGGAACGACATTATCCCGAACTGGATACCCAGCATTGGAAACGCATCATGGATAAGCTTTGGGACCTGGGCATTCCGCATTTGGTCTTTACTGGTGGCGAACCAACGTTGAGAGACGATTTAGCTGAATTGGTGCGCTACGCTGAACAAAAGGGGTTTATCACCGGACTAAACACCAATGGTCGCAGATTGGCTGACAAATTCTTTTTGCAAAACTTGGTTGATGCTGGTTTGGATCATGTTCAGATTACACTGGAATCACATCTGGCTGAAATCCACGATGAAATGGTATTGGCGAAAGGCGCCTGGTCAGAAACCGTTGAGGGCATCAAGAATGTCGTTGCATCCAGCCTTTATTTCATGACCAATACGACCCTGCTACAAAATAACACCCAAAACTTAACAGAATTACTAAAGTTTACCCAAGAGCTTGGCATCCCAACCATTGGGCTCAACGCACTCATTTATTCCGGAAAAGGAAGTTCAGTTAACACCGGTTTAGCCGAAAGCGATTTGCCCGAATTGCTTAAAATCGCCATAAACCACACCAACCAAAGTGGCCAACGGTTGATTTGGTACACGCCTACCCAATACTGTCACTTTGACCCCATGATGCTTGATCTGGGGATAAAGGGTTGTACGGCTGCCTATTACAACATGTGCACCGAGCCTGATGGACAAGTTATTCCTTGTCAAAGTTATTATGAAAAACTAGGCAGCCTATTGGATGAACCTTGGGAAAGTATTTGGAATCACCCGCTTTCGATAAACCTACGCGAAAGGAAAGATGCACCCCAAGCCTGTCATCATTGTGACTATTTTAAGGAATGTGGCGGCGGGTGTCCCCTTAGTCGTGATAAACAAGAAGTTCAACCGATTTTCAAAGACCTTATACTGCCAAGAAACTTTATTGAGGAGGCATGATGTCCAAGTTTAGTCGACTATTTAATTTTTCAGGTGATCCTATTGCTGAAATCGAACCAGGTTTGTATACCAGCAATGACCTAACGCATGACGATGAACCCTACCGTCTGCATCTTCGTGTTGAAAATAACCAAACCGGTATACTCACTTTGAATGCTTCAACCATACTTCACCTCAATAAAACTGCGATGGAAATGGCATACTTCTTAATACAAGGGCAAAATACCGCCCAAATTTCGAAAACAATCAACAAACGCTATAACGCCCCTAAAAAAGAAATCCAAGCCGATGTTGAGCGTTTTTATGAAACGTTGATGCAATTCATTGGTCATGAAGATCTGCCACCCACAGGTCTTTATGGTGTAATTTCCGATCCGGAAGAAACCGAAATCATCGCACCCTATCGGTTGGATTGCAGTTTTAGTGCCACAGAAACCGGTACGCCCCTAAGCCTTGCGGAGTGGAAAGTGGTATTGGAAAAAGCATACAATGCTGGCATACCGCACATCATGTTTTTGGACGTGCCCGAGGAACACAAGCCCGACCTGATTGAACTTCTGAACGATGTTGAGGTGTTAGGTTTGGTCAGTGGTCTGGTCGCCAAACCTGAATGGTTAATGGATAGCACTTATGTTGACAGTTTAATAAACAGTGGTTTGGATCACCTTGTGCTTGATGCCAATCCGTGCAATGCAGAACACCATGCCTTGATAACCTCGATATTAGACAAGGATCTTTTTACCTGTTTGCGCATGGATTTTGAGCCTGAACAAACCGCTCCATCCGTCTTTGAAAGCTTAATGGCGCATGGACTTAATGCAGTAGCTTATAACGCTGTGCCTTTGGAGATGACTGAAAAGCAACTCGCATTTGAAGCCATGCTTGGCAGGCATAATATTCCTATTGTGGATGACATGCCTTATCCTACCGGACACGTTCTCGAGCAACCTGAATTATTGGGCATGGACAATATGGACTTGAGATACCTAAGACTTGATAGGAACGGCACTTTGCTCATTCCAAATGAAAAACGGACTGAAATAGGTAATCTTCTTGATGAACCCTGGGATGTCCTTTGGTCAAAATGTCGCGCTTTGAGCCATGGATGAGTATGCCTGGCACCAACGGTTTGTCCTGCAAACCTTATGGACAAAACCGCTGCGAAAGTATCTTTATCATCAGCTTCAGCTGGATAGTAAAAGCGTTATTTTAGACGTCGGTTGTGGTACAGGCGCGCTTCTTGCAGAAAACCTCAATATCACTTCGCATGTAGTTGGTTTGGATAAAGACTACAATCGGTGTGCATTTGCTCTGTCCAAAAACCCAGGTGCCAAAATAATCACGGCAGATGCCTATCGCCTACCTTTTCGAGGCCAGCTGTTTGACCTAAGTTTTTGCCATTATCTTTTGCTGTGGTTAAAAGAACCGATTGAAGCTGTAAAAGAGATGAAAAGAGTTACACGCACCGGTGGATCGGTCATCGCCTTTGCAGAACCTGATTATGATGCTCGCATAGATTATCCCGCCTTGTACCAGGAAATTGGTACGTTACAAAATCAGTCTTTGAAAGAACAAGGTGTTCAGACGGATACGGGTCGATGTTTAAGATCGATTTTTGAAGATGCTGGTTTGAAAAATATCACAATGGGGATGCTCTCCGGCGAGTGGAAACAAAACCTGGTTGAACAGTTTGATCTGGAATGGCAAATCATAGCCAATGATCTGGCACCTTTGGTTCAGCCATCAGCCTTGGAAGACCTGAAAACTAAAGCTAAAAAGGCTTGGCAAGAGTCCAGTGCAATGAGTTTTATTCCAACTTTTTATGCCATCGGGCAAGTTCTGTAAACCGCTGGAAAGATAAGTGGCTTAAACAAAACAACCACCTGATTTCTCAAGTGGTTGTAAGGTCGGGGCGAAAGGATTTGAACCTTCGACCTCTTGCACCCCATGCAAGCACGCTAGCCGGACTGCGCCACGCCCCGTCAAGGAACAAGATTATAAGCGCATCCCTAAAAAAATGCAAGCACTTTTTTGTCTTATTTTGATAACGCTTATTCCAAGTAAAACCATTCGACAGTATCTTTACTCGTTTCCAACACCGCGATTGTTCGTTTGCTGCAATACCGCCCTCCCAGCGCTCCAGGGTTCACCACTCTGGTAGAACCAACCCATTCATCCTTAATGTTGTGGGTATGGCCATGCAAGACAAAATCGTACGTTGCGCTGTTAATGGCATCAATCAACTTGTTTTTCATATCGCCATGGATAACAAAAAACCTTTTCCCTCCAAGCTCGAAATCCAAGGAGTAATCCATTCGATTATCTTGTCCTACTTGCTCCAGTTTAATTTTTATGCCATAGCGGTCCAGGTCACTGTTGCCATAGACGTAATAAACGGTAAAGCCAGATAATTCATCTAAAAGTGCAGGATTGGTTAAATCGCCACAATGGATCAAATGGCGTATATCTAAGGACATAAAAAGACCAACAGCTTTTTTGAGCATCATTCTTTCATTATGGGTATCACTCAATATGCCAATTTTCATGAAAAAACCTTCCACCCGCTTCTTAACCATCATTGTCAATGTTCAATGTGGTAAAATTTTAATACTATTTTAGGCTACTTTAGAGGACCATGCCATGGGAACTTCTTTACAGCAAGGAATTGATGCCGCGAAAGCCGGCAAATTAGGATTGGCGCTTGAACATCTCAAGAACGCCGTTGTTGAAGAGCCTGAAAATCCAGAGGTTTGGGTTTGGTTCTCCGGCATTATTGATGATGAGGAAAAGCAGATCATTTTCCTCAAAAAAGCCCTTGAACTTGACCCTGATAATAAGTCAGCCCTACGCGGATTGGCCTATTTGCAGCGCCAAAAGTATGTTCCTTCACAACAACCTGTGGAAGCGCATGGTTTGTCAATTGAAAAAAGCAGCGTCAATGAAGAAGAATATGATTTGGAATACCCAGACCCCAACTTTATGACGTTGAATGTGCAAAGTTTTGCCAAGCAGGTGGATGCCCTTGGTGATCCACAGGCACCTTCCCGTAAGGATATCATTCGTGAACAAAAAGTCTTACAAGCCAAGAGCAAAAAGCCATGGTTGGATATCCTTATCTATAGCTTAACGCTCATCGTCTTTACGGTCATTGGTATTTTGATCGGAGCAACTATCAAAAACCGCAAACCTGCTCAACCCCCTGAATCCAAAGATAAACCCCCCATCCTTTTGACCATACCGGGTGAAGGTGTCTTTCTAACTGTTGATAATCAATTTTTCAAAATGGAACTATCCCATAATGAGCCTGCAACTGGACCAGGACTTCCCAGTACGAACCAGACATCTCCTGTTATCCGTGCCCAGACCAGTGTGATGATTCCCTCAAAACTTAAGCTAGTCAACCAAAAAAGAGTTGAGCAAGCGATTAACATTGAGGAACAAGAAGATAATTCCTTTACAATCACACCAAAAAGCCCTCTAAGTTTAGGTACTTACTGTTTAACACATCCCCTTTCAGAAGATAATCAAGCATTGTATTGGTGCTTTAAAATCACCGAATAAGCCAACCGGAAAGTTAGTAACCAGGAGTAACGTTTTGAAAGCCAAACCTTTGACCAAAACAAAACAAGAACCACTGCTGAATGAAATCCTTGTCAAGGAGTCCCTTGCCGATCGCATTGACCGATATATCATTTACGCGCCGCATATCGCGGCGAAAGCACAACCTGGACAATTTGTGATTGTTCGGCTTTCTGATCGTGGCGAACGTGTACCGCTTACCATCTGTGACAAAGATATCGAACGAGGCAGCATTACGCTGGTCGTCCAATCCGTCGGCAAAAGCACCGGTATGATGGCAGATATGCAGGCTGGCGATCGTCTTAACGATGTCCTGGGACCATTAGGCAACGCCTCCGAAATCAAGCTTTACGGCAATGTTGTTGTCGTTGGTGGTGGCTTAGGCGCAGCCGTTTCTTTTCCTGTGGCAAAAGCGCTCAAAGCTGCCGGCAACCATGTGACCTCTATTGTCGGCGCACGGAGTAAAGACCTGGTTATTCTGGAAGATGAAATTCGCGATTTCTCAGATGAGCTTTACATCACAACCGATGATGGCAGTTATGGTTTCCATGGCTTTGTAACCAACCTTTTACAAGATTTATTGAACAGCGGCAAACATTATGACCACGCCATAGCGGTTGGACCGTTGCCGATGATGCGTGCCATCACACAAGTAACCAAACCCTACAATATCCCTACCATCGTTTCGCTCAATACGATTATGGTCGATGGTACCGGTATGTGTGGTGGCTGTCGGGTGATCGTGGGTGGTAAAGTGCGCTTTACCTGCGTTGAAGGACCAGAATTTGATGGCCATGCGGTGGATTTTGACACCATTATCTACCGTAATCGCGCATATAACCATGACGAAGACTGCAGAATGGACGCCCAGATTGAAAGTCTGCAAGAACCTGAGGCGGAAGCTGTTGAAGTAGCGGGCGAAAAAGAACGTCAAATCATGCCAGAACTTCCAATCGCTACTCGCATTCGAAATTTTGAGGAAGTCGCCTTAGGGTTTAGCGCAGAACAGGCGATGGCAGAAGCAAATCGATGTTTAGACTGCCGCGTGCCTAAATGTGTTCAGGGCTGCCCTGTGTCCGTAAAAATCCCTGATTTTATTCGTTTGCTGAAGGCTGGTGACCCATTAGCCGCTGGCAGACTGATCAAAGAAGATAACTCATTGCCCCGTGTTTGCGGTAGGGTTTGTCCCCAAGCAGACCAGTGCGAAGGTTCTTGTATCGTTGGCAGACGTGGCAAGCCGATTGCCATTGGTGCTTTGGAAAGATATGTCTCTGACTATCTTGCCAACCACGAAGAAAAAGTTAAAGCCGAAGCCAAAGTTTTCAAAAGCGATTTGCCTAAAGTTGCTATCGTGGGTTCCGGACCAGCCAGTTTAAGCTGTGCCGGTGACCTTGCGCGTGCAGGATATCCTGTAACCGTCTTTGAAGCCTTACATGACTATGGTGGCGTGTTGCGCTATGGTATTCCTGAATTTCGTCTTCCCAAGTCGATCGTCAGTAACGAAGTAGCCACGTTAGCCTCTATGGGCGTTGAGTTCAAAGCCAATATTTTGATTGGCGCGACCCATACCATTGAGGAACTGAAGACAAAAATGGGTTATCAAGCGGTCTTTATCGGCTCTGGCGCTGGTTTGCCCCGTTTTCTGAACATTCCTGGCGAGTCTTTGATCGGCATTTATACCGCCAATGAATTTTTGACCCGTGTGAACCTGATGAAAGCTTACACCTACCCCAAAGTCGATACCCCCATCCTCAACATGTACGGCAAAAGTGTCGCCGTTTTTGGTGGTGGTAACACAGCACTTGACTCGGCACGGGTATCGCTGCGCTTGGGTGCCAAGAAGGTTTACATTATCTACCGCCGCAGTGCCGAAGAATTGCCCGGCCGTAAGGAAGAAATTGAACATGCCATGGCAGAAGGTGTGGAATTTACTTTCTTGCGCAACCCTCAAGAATTCTATGGCAATGATCAAGGCTGGCTAACAGGCGTGCGACTTTCCAAAATGGAATTGGGTGAACCCGATAAAACCGGTCGCCGTAGCACCCGCGCGATTGAAGGCAGCGATTATGTCTTACCCATCGATCGGGCTATCGTGGCCATTGGAAACGGCTCCAACCCGATTATCCAAAAGACCACTCCCGGTTTGGATGTGAATATGCAGGGGCACATCACGGTTGATCGGGAAACCATGCAAAGTTCGATTCCGGGCGTATTTGCTGGTGGTGATATCGTCACCGGTGGTGCAACAGTTATTTTAGCGATGGGTGCCGGTCGTAAAGCTGCTAAAGCAATTATGGACTATTTGACATCTAATGATTGACTTGTAAAATCCTTTGTAGTATAGTTGTGCAGGTATTGGCAGTTTGTTATTCTGCGAAAGCAAAAAGAATTAAACCCCCAGTAACAAAACACAACATATTTAAGTATTGAGAGGATTTTTTAGAATGTCAGAACGTCAAGAAGGAACCGTCAAATGGTTCAACGGTGAAAAAGGCTATGGTTTCATTGCCCCCAACAATGGTGAGAAGGATATCTTCGTTCACTACAGTTCAATTATCGGCAATGGTTTCAAAACCTTGAAAGACGGCCAGGCTGT
>CAZUZM010000059.1:3455-9902 GCA_964624615.1 uncultured Anaerolineaceae bacterium | reverse complement strand
GCTCATGATAAAATTTAGCCAGATATCAGAGAGGTTATTATGGAAAGACAAGTCCCCATCCGTTCATCAGAAGAAATTGATCTTTATTTACGCACCATTTATTCGCTTTTACGCTCCAATAACGAAGTGTCCATTCGCACACTCGAAGAAGTTCACGCCGGCACAAACTCGACGTTACACATTCATGCGCGCAGCAGCAAACCCGACATCTCGGCAATGACCTACAGCCTGATGCGATTGCCAGAAAACATCGTTGATGCCAAAAAGGTGGTTTTAGGACAAGCAGCATCCATCTTTGAGGATTTCGGCTATGGTAACATTGAAAAATGGGAACGCGTGGCTGCCAAAGCCCGAAGACGTCGTTGTTTTTGGGATGGCGACGAAACCCTGGCATGCTTTATTGCCTCCCGCTCGGATATCGATGACGTGATTCCTGCGCTGACCGCCCTGCAAATGGAATGGAACAAATTACACTTACTGATGCAATCCTTGCCGGTCGACTTTCTGAAGTTGGCCCTCCCTTCAAATCATGAAGTTTTCAAGCAACTGAGCGCCCACCTTAATATCGAAGAAGATGACTTAGCACGACTCTATGGCCTTTGGGGTGAGGACTTCAGCGCGATGCTCGCCAAAATTCATGCCAATCCATGCGATTTCAAGGTGCGCCTTTTGAGTGGTTCACTCAACGATTACCGCAAGGCAACCGTGCTGTGGTGGGACAACATTCAGGCAAAAGTCCCTGATATCATCGACCGACCTATTTACTTTATCTCCTCCAACACCCACAGCCTGACAAATCTCCTCTCAGCTTTCGCCTTGTCCAAAAAAGAGGAAATATTAGCCTTCATCGCCAAGAACGAACCCGGACTAAACTTTGAATGGCAAGAAATCAACAAGCATGGCAAAGCCTCGAACGTTGAAAACTTCTTCTATTATGCTATGCGCAAAATGATGGCTAGCAATGAAGGGGCGCATTATATCGAAGAACAGCGTCAATTAGAGCTCCAACAAGGCATAACCCGCGTCTCCAGCGAACATAGTTTTGATGTCGAAGCCGATATCATCCAACTCAACACCCTGGACCCCAAATGGATCGACCCACGCCTGGCACCGGAACATGAAGGCTACGAAAAATCCTGGGAATTCCTCAAAAACTCAGATGCACTGATTCTCAACATCGACTATCCCCTAGGCGCTTCAGCCTACAACCTGCTCACCAAAATTGCAGAGAACGTGGATAAGATTTTAGGCGTTTACATCATGGGTAAAGCCGCTTCGCTGAATGCGGTACGTGGTGATGTCATCATCCCCAATGTAGTCTACGACGAACATTCCAAAAACAGCTACCTCTTTTCCAATTGCTTCCGAGGCACGGATGTGAGCCATAACCTCAATTTTGGCACAGTTTTAGACAGTCAAAAGGCAGTAACCGTCCTAGGCACCTACCTGCAAAATGCCACCATTATGGATGTTGTCTATCGTGAAGGCTACACAGATATCGAGATGGAAGCCGGCCCTTACCTCAGTGCGGTGTACGAAATGTTCCGCCCTGCGCGACATCCTTTGAACGAAATCGTAAACCTCTACGACCTGCCCTTCGACCTTGGATTCTTGCACTACGTTTCAGACACACCCTTCAGCAAAGGCCAAAACCTTGGCGCGGGTGGATTGTCTTACTTCGGCATGGACTCGACCTATGCTGTTTCTTTGGCAATTCTGAAACGGATTATGAAACAAGAGCGCCATCGCCTTAGTCAGTAGATAAAAAGGGATAACAAAAATGCCCGGGATACCTTACACGTTTCCGGGCATTTTTCTTTTCTTTTAGCGTTATGCCAAGCGTTCGTGCAGTTTTTCAGCCGTGGCTTTATAGTCTTCCAGTTTAGCGCGTTCGGCTGCCACCACTTGTTCAGGTGCCTTTTGGGCGAAGGGGCTTGCTAACAGACCTTCCAAGCGTTTGATATGACTTTCAGCTTCCTGCAGTTCCTTGGTCAAGCGTTCGCGGTCAGCTTCATCATCCGCTTCACTGCTTAATTCCAAGAAAATTTCCACTCGGTCAACCACCAATGCTGTCAACCCTTCCGTTTCAATGGCAGCGGCTGAAACTTGTAAGGCTTCCAAATCCAAGTTGGCAAAGTCGGCTACCACCGCCTTTTGTGCTTCAAGGAAATTTGCCATTTCTTCTGAAACCATGACAGCTTTCAGCTTCTTGTGTGGCTCAATTTTGTATTCTGAGCGCAGGTTGCGAATGGCGCGGGTGATATCCTGCAAAAGGCCAAACCCACGCAGATATTCATCTTCATATCCCTGCATTTCCATCGGCTCTGGCCATTTGGCAATCATCAAATCTTCCGCCCAACCTTCTTCGGGTGTGTAAACGAAGGGACGATCTAAAGCAGCCTGCTTCAGAAAGCCCCAAAGCGCTTCCGATACAAAAGGCGTGAAAGGATGCAGGAGGCGCAGGCTGGTATCCAACACCAAAGCCAGGGTAAAAGCGGTATAAGCCGCTGTGTCGCCACCCTGAGCCAACTGACCCTTTGAAGCTTCCACATACCAATCGGCAAAATCACTCCACAGGAATTCATAAATTTGTTTTCCAGCTTCGCCATACTGATAGGCTTCAAAAAGTGTATTGACGTTGTTGACCAATTGCTTAAGTCGTGCCCAAATCCAGCCATCCGCCAAAGTCCATTTTGGTTCCTCGGCTGGTTTGGTTTCCACCCGCTCCATCGCATTGATCACATACCGACCAATATTCCAGACTTTGTTGGCAAAGTTGCGATTGCTTTCAACCTTTTTGACACCCACATTTTGGTCACTGCCTGGTGAGGAACCCACCAACATGGTAAAGCGCAGTGCGTCCGTGCCGAATTCATCCATCAAAACCAAAGGATCAATCACGTTGTTCTTGGTCTTACTCATTTTTTGGCCTTTGTCATCACGCACCATGCCGTGCAAATACACGGTATGGAAAGGTGCCTTACCGGTGAATTCCAAACCATCCATCACCATGCGTGCCACCCAGAAGAACAAAATGTCATAGCCGGTTTCCATCACGCTGATGGGATAAAAATACTTGAAATCCGGCGTTTCTTCAGGCCAACCAAAGACCGAGAAGGGCCACAATCCCGAAGAAAACCAGGTATCCAAAACGTCATTATCTTGTTGCAAGTCGCTTGAACCACACTTTGGACACTGGCTCGGGGTTTCCCAGCAAACAATGATTTCATCACAATCCTGGCAATACCACACCGGAATACGGTGCCCCCACCACAGTTGACGACTGATGCACCAATCTTGAATATTATGCATCCAGCTCAAAAAGACCTTTGTGAAGCGCTCCGGCACAAACTTAATTTCGCCTTTTTCAACGGATTCTGCCGCAGCAGCTGCCAAGCCATCCATCTTCACGAACCATTGAGTAGAAATGAGTGGCTCAACAATCTCACCACCGCGTTGCGACCGAGGCACGCTCATCTGATAATCTTGTTCTTTAATCACCAAACCAGCCTCTTGCATATCCGCCCAAATAGCTTTGCGCGCCGCGAAGCGTTCCATGCCGGCATACGGGCCACCGTTCTCGTTCAAGGTGGCGTCTTTGTTCATGATGTTGATGACTTCCAGGTTATGGCGCAAACCGATTTCATGGTCATGCGGGTCATGACCAGGCGTAATCTTTAGCGCGCCTGTACCAAACTCTTTTTCCACATAATCATCCGCAATAACCGGAATTTCTCGTCCCAGGCTGGGCACGAGCACAGTCTTGCCCACAAAGGCGGCATAGCGCTCGTCCTCAGGATGGACTGCCACAGCCGTATCGCCGGGAATGGTTTCCGGACGCGTTGTCGCGACTGGCAAATAGTCACCAGAACCATCCGCCAACATATACTTGAAGTAATAGAGCTTGCCTGGTTCTTCGGAGTATTCCACCTCCAGGTCCGAAACAGCGGTTTGTAACCCGGGTGACCAGTTAATCATGCGTGCACCGCGATAAACCAAGCCTTTTTCCCACAGACGCACAAAAGCTTCGCGCACCGCGTTGGATAGCCCTTCATCCAGGGTAAAGCGTTCGCGTTCCCAATCACAAGACGCGCCTAAGCGACGCATCTGCTTGGAAATCTCGCCGCCATATTTGTGCTTCCATTCCCAAACACGGGCTTCAAAGGCTTCACGTCCCAGTGCCTGGCGGGTGGTGCCCTCTTTAGCGAGCAGTTTTTCCACCTGCAGCTGTGTGGCGATACCGGCATGGTCGGTACCCGGTACCCAAAGGGTCGGTACACCTTTCATGCGGTGGTAACGCACCATAATATCTTCGACAGTCACAAACATAGGATGCCCCAAATGCAACGCACCGGTCACATTTGGTGGCGGGATAACAATGACAAAGGGTTTAATGCTTGGATCATGGCCAGGCAAATTGGGGTCATTAGTCGGCTTGAAGTAGCCTTTTTCTTCCCAACGTGCATAGATCACTTCTTCATAAGCTTTTGGGTCATAGGTCTTTGGTAATTCTGTCATCTTATCCTCTGTCTGCGCTTGATCATACACACCAGCGCGGGTTAAATTAAAAAGCTCTCGTCACATGAGGACGAAAGCTAAGTTCCGTGGTACCACCTCAATTCGGCACAGTGTGCCGCACTCAGGTGAGCGCTAACGGGCTCTCCCGGACCGGTCTAATTCCTCGCGGTTTCTTCGGTCATCCAGTCTGGCGACTTCAGCCCCACCTTCTCGCAGACTCTCTCAACATCTGAGCCTTTCTCTGTCGAGTGGTTTAAGACTTACTACTCCAACCGTTTATTATAGCAAAACAAATGCTAAAATGCTATTTTTCCATTGTAATGGCTTGTTCATCCCAATGATGCCAGCCATCAAATTTTTCTTCAATAATCTTGCGCCCTTCTCCAGGGGCTTTCAGTCCCATCAGTTCCAGGTCGGCGTCAATCATGATGCGCACCAATTCGCTAAACTTCACCTTAGGGGTCCAGCCCAATTTGGTATTGGCTTTGGTAGGATCACAGAGCAAATAGTCTACTTCCGTCGGGCGGAAATAGCGCGGGTCGATTTCAACATATTTTTTGTAATCCAAATCGACGTAACCGAATGCTTCTTCCAAAAACTCTCGTACAGAGCGGGACTCGCCTGTTCCAATCGCGAAATCATCCGGCTCATCCCGTTGCAACATCATCCACATCGCTTCAACGTATTCTGGCGCGTAACCCCAGTCACGTTTGGAATCAAGGTTACCAAGGAAGAGTTTGTCCTGTTTGCCCGCAAGAATAGCCGCAACCGCACGTGTAATTTTGCGGGTCACAAAGGTCTCACCACGGCGTGGCGACTCATGGTTGAACAAAATGCCATTGACGGTATACATGTTATAACCCTGGCGATACATATTGACCATCCAATAAGCGTACAATTTCGCTGCTGCATACGGGCTTTGAGGCTGGAAAGGCGTTGTTTCAGATTGCGGAGGTTTTGCAGAGCCAAAAAGCTCACTGGTCGATGCCTGGTAAAAGCGCGTGCCGCGGTCCAAACGTCGCACAGCTTCAAGCATGCGTGTGGTACCCAAACCGGTTACATCTCCAGTGTAATCGGGCATGTCAAACGAGACCCGTACGTGGCTCTGGGCTGCCAAATGGTAGACCTCATCCGGTTTGGTGTCATAAATCACATCACCCAATGAACCCGTAGAGCTCATATCTCCGTAATGCAAGAAAAAGCGGGCTTTACCAGCCAAAATATGGCGGTCTTGATAAAGGTGGTCAATACGTTTAGTATTGAAAGTGCTCGCGCGGCGAATGATGCCATGCACCTCATAGCCTTTGCTGAGCAGAAGCTCCGCTAAGTAAGAACCATCCTGACCTGTAATACCTGTAATTAACGCTTTTTTCATAGCATAACCTCAAAATAAATATTGAAACGAAAGTATACCATCAATAGGTAAAGACGCGCTCATCAGCTCCTGGTTTCTGAGCGCGTCTTCATTCAACAAATCCCCAAAATCCTAGTAAAGCCTAAACTCACTTCTTTCCTGGTCGAAGGTATCACGGCTGAGCACGTGCGTTGTCGGCACAAAATTCATAAAGTGGTTGGTAATCACCATACTGCTGGTCTTAGCACCACCCGGGAAGAAGCTCACCCCTTCCAAAACAGCCTTGGAGGTCGTCAAAACCGGTGTTACAGCTGTCGCGCAGAAGATAATATCATCGCTCGGCGCGAGGTCATCATGGGTGTAAACCTCATCCAAGCGAACGCCCATAGCCTCCAAACGCTCACGGTCTTCATCGTCTTTCGGCTTCCAGATCGCTTGCATCTTACCACCCAAAAGCTTGATCGCACCGGCAGAAATAACGCCTTCAGGTGCGGCACCGATGCCCATCACAGCATGCACGCCAACGCCTTTGAAGCAAGAGAAAATACAAGGCATCAAGTCACCATCCAAAATCA
>CAZUZM010000059.1:0-3355 GCA_964624615.1 uncultured Anaerolineaceae bacterium | reverse complement strand
TAGCCACCCTCGCCTAATTCCTCACCAATATACAGCATCGGTGCTTCATCTCTTTCACCTTCACCGATTTTGATGGTTGTGCGGATGCCTTTCATTGCAGAAAGCGTTCGACGCATTGCATCCACCGCGGCTTGGTCAGCAAGGTTTTTATCGCCTTGACCTGCAGCGCGGGCGGCAGCAATCGCGGCATTTTCTGTCACTTCCAATAACTGCCAGGATAAGCTCTTATAAAGATCTGGATTGTTTTTCATTCGTTCAGTTTTTTCCATTGGTTCTCCTTTTCATTGACGGAATGGCACACATAGTTGCAACATCAACTAAATATTCTTTTGTTGGACTTCTGTGAAATATGAACTGACTCGGCTTTTTACTGTTTCTAAACACGCAATCTGCCTTTCAAAGCACTTTAATGGTCTTGATGTCTCCATTATACCAGTGCATACCCATCTGGAACGCAATTCGGTTGCCCTCGATTATAATTTCCGCATGCACTAGCAAAACAATCTCAATTCATGATGGAGACCCTATGAAAAAGAATGTGATATTTGTACTCATCCTACTAAGCATGCTCCTGCTAAGCGCTTGCCAGCCTCAAACACCCGCAGAAACACGCACTTTGGTTGTTTGGGATCAGTTTTACCGCGATGAAGAAAGCAAAGTCATTGAACAACTCAATGCGGAATTTGTCAAGAACCATCCTGGAGTCATCATCCAGCGTGAAGTAAAAGTGCTCGAAGACCTCAGCCTGACCATCAAACTAGCCCTCAACAATGAAGACGGTCCTGATGTCGCTCAAGTGAATCAAGGTCGCACCGACATGGGCGCCTTGGTTAAAGACGGTTTACTGCTGCCATTGGATAGCTTTAGTGAAAACTATCAATGGAAAACCCGTTTTCCTGGCAGTTTACTAGCCCGCAACAGCTTTAGCGAGGACGGTAAGCTTTTTGGAGAAGGGCATCTCTATGGCGTCAGCCCAACCGCTGAAGTAGTTGGCGTGTATTACAACAAAGCCCTTTTCGCGCAACATGGCTGGACCATCCCAACCTCCTATGACGAGTTTCAAACCCTCATGGAAAAGATTCAAGCCGCTAACATTGTTCCCATTTCGTTTGGCTCCCTGGATGGTTGGAATGCCATTCACATGTTTAGCGCTATTCAACATCTTTTAGTCACCCGCGACTATATTGACGACTTTGTTTTCAGTCGTCAGCACATGTCCTTTGACAGCAATGCCAATCTCAAAGCTGCTACTTTACTTTATGAATGGAATAAATATGGCTTCTTTACCAAAGGGTATGAAGGCATCGGTTATGACGCCAGTAATGAAAGCTTCAAAAATGGGGAAGCTGCCATGACCATCACTGGTTCCTGGCTGGCGCCAGAACTAATGACCGGTACGGATCAGACCTTTGGCTTCTTTTTGCTGCCTGGGTTCGAAGGCAAAAAAGCGCTTGCCATTGGTGGTCTGGGTGTACCTTATGCTATCCGCGCAACCAGCAAACAGAAAGATATTGCTGCAGAATACTTGGACTGGATGGTCAGCGAACGCGCTGCTGAACTCTGGGCAAATGCTGGCATGGTGCCAGCGATGCCGTTACCTAAAAAATACCAGCTGGAAAGTGACACACTTTTCGCCGATACCGTTGCTGCATGGCAACATATCAATGCCAATAACCTCGTTGGGCATTATATTGACTGGGCAACCCCAACCATGTATGACAGGTTAGTTTCTGGCCTTCAGCAGTTGCTTGCCGGCAGAACAACGCCAGAGGAATTCCTCAAGGACATTGACAAAGAGTATCAAGACTGGATACCCTACCAACGTTAAGGATAAGTGGGCACAAAAATGTGCCCACTTTTTATTGTGACCATGTCAAAAGACCAACGGCTTTACCCAGGCGAATCGAAGTGGAAAGGGTGGCTCTACCTGCTTCCTGCTTTGTTGGTCTATTTGCTCTTCACTTTTCTACCCATCCTGGAAACCTTTCGCTCCAGCTTCTTCGAACTTGATGCGCTCAATGGCACCGAATTCAGATTTAGCTTTGGCAATTACTTTAAAATCCTCCAGGATAGCCAATTCCTGCAGGCTTTAGGTAACAATTTTGTTTTCGTTTTATTCTATAGTGTACTGCCGGTCAGTTTTGGTTTACTTTTAGCAAGCTTTTTAGCACGCCTTAAGCTACCAGGTTTAACCTTCTTCCGCAGTGTCTTTTTTCTGCCCCAGGTGCTGAGTATGGTCGTTGTTGGCGTCATGTGGCGGTGGATGTACGACCCCAATATTGGACCAATCAATATCTTTTTACGCTGGCTAGGCTTAGAAAACCTTACCCAAGCTTGGTTAGGAAGCTTCAAATTCGCCTTGCCCGCCGTCGGCATGGCAGCCGCTTGGGTGCAATATGGGTTTTGTATGGTGCTTTTCTTGGCAGGTATGCAACGCATTCCCGAAGACCTCTATGAAGCCGCGGACATAGACGGCGCCGGAGCTTTTCGCCAGTTTTGGCATATCACCCTGCCTGGTTTGCGTCCAGAACTTGGCGTTGCATTGGTGACAACCTTCATCGCTGCCCTCCGCGTTTTTGACTTGGTTTATGCGACAACCCGCGGTGGTCCAGGCACAAGCACCGAGGTTGTCGGATTGCTCATATACCGCTGGGCTTTTGTGCAAAACAATCCCAACCTGGCTGCCGCTATGGCAACGATCCTGACCATGATTATTCTGGTCATATCTCTCTTTATTCGTTGGTTGATTGAACGACGGGAGGGAGAAAACTGATGAGACGCGCCAAAGCTTTGCCTCAATATTTCTTGCTGGCACTCATGATTTTCATTATTCTGTTGCCAATGTGGGGTCTCCTAAGTCAAGCCTTCAAAAGCTCAATAACAGATGGTGCTGGACTACTAGTCAATTTCCAACGTGCTTGGACTGCGGGTAAATTCAAAACTTTCTTTAGCAACAGCCTGATCGTGGCGGTTGTCGTCACCATCGTTTCCGTATTTCTATCGATTCTCAGTGGGTATGCCTTTGGCAAACTCTCCTTCCCTGGCAGAAAAGTCCTCCTGCACCTCATTTTACTGGGCTACATGGTGCCTTTCGATGCTGCCATCATCCCACTCTATAACTGGATGCGCACCTTAGGTTTGACCGATACCCTCTGGGCACTCATCCTGCCTCAAATTGGGCTTAGTGTTTCCTTTGGCACGCTTTGGATGAGTTCTTTCTTTGAGAGTCTCCCCAATGACTTGGTTGACCAAGCCACCATCGACGGATGTTCGCGCTGGCAAGTGCTCTGGAAAGTGCTTATGCCCATCGCCAGCCCTGCCACCACGACCTTGATTGTGCTCATCTTTATGTGGA
>CAZUZM010000058.1:0-10465 GCA_964624615.1 uncultured Anaerolineaceae bacterium | reverse complement strand
AAAGGAAATAAACTATGTCGCGATCATTGAAAAAAGGGCCATTTATTGACCCGAAACTATTGAAAAAAGTCGAAGATTTGAACACCAAGGGCGATAAAAAGGTCATTCGCACCTGGAGTCGCGCCAGCGTCATCTTCCCGCAAATGGTTGGTCACACCATCGCCGTCCATGACGGACGCCGACATGTGCCAATCTATGTGACCGAGAACATGGTCGGTCATCGACTTGGCGAATTCGCTCCCACTCGTTGGTTCCGTGGGCATGTGGCCGAAAAGAAGGGTAAGTAGTAATATGGCACAAGACATTATTGCTAAACTATCAAACTTTGGTAATTCCGCGCAAAAAGCCCGCTTGGTTGTGAACCTCGTTCGTGGCAAGCGCGCGATGGAAGCCCTGGATATCCTCAGCACGACCCCAAACAAGGCCGCCGCGCCTGTTCGGAAGCTGATCTATTCCGCGATTTCTAACGCAGAAGAGAACTTTGGTGTTAGCCGTGACGACCTGGTGGTCTACAGCATTTTTGCTGACGAAGCCCCCACTCGTAAATGGCGACGTTTTGGTGCCCGTGGCCGCTTTAAGCCCTTATTGAAGCGCCGTTCGCACATCACCGTCATCTTGCGTGAGATTGAGTAGAGCTAAGGAGATATTATGGGTCGTAAAGTACATCCAATTGGTTTTCGTGTAGGCATCAACCGACCATGGCTTGGTCGTTGGTACGCCGAAGGCAAAGAATATACCGAACAACTGCATCAAGACTTGGCCATCCGCAAACTCGTGCTCAAAGAAGCCGAGCGCGCTGGTGTGAGTGGCGTCGAAATCGAACGCTACCCTGGTAAAGTGAAGGTCACACTCCACACTGCCAAACCCGGTATCTTGATTGGTCGCAAAGGCGAAAGCGTTAAAGCTTTGCGCTTGCAACTTGAGGCATTGACCGGTAAGAGAATTGACCTTGAAGTCAAAGAAATTAAAGATCCTGACACCGACGCATATTTGGTTGCCCAGAACATTGCTGGCCAACTGGAACGCCGCATCAGCTATCGCCGCGCTATGAAACGCGCCATCCAACAAGCCCTGCGCCAAGGCGCCCTGGGTGTGAAAGTTCAATGTGGTGGTCGTTTAGCCGGTGCTGAAATGGCACGCAGTGTCATCTTACGTGAAGGTCGTGTGCCTCTGCAAACTTTGCGCGCGGACATCGATTTTGCACGTGCCAGCGCCTCGACCACTTTTGGTCAAATCGGCATCAAGGTATGGATCTATAAAGGCATCGTCATGCAACAGGCTGAAGAGAAAGTTGAAGCCACCGAAGGTGTCTATATTAGCGAGTAATGACAGGAACGAGTGAGGTATTAGATTATGTTGATGCCAAAGAGAGTTAAGTACCGCAAGCAGATGCGTGGCCGCATGAAGGGCAAAGCCCAACGTGGTGCCAACGTTAACTTCGGTGATTTTGGATTGAAAGCACTCGAGTGCGGCTATATTTCAGCCCGCAACATCGAGAGCGCCCGCCGCGCCATCGTGCATATGATGAAGCGCCGCGGTAAAGTGTGGGTGCGTATCTTCCCAGATAAACCCTACACCAAACGTGCTGCTGAAACCCGCTTGGGTAAAGGTAAAGGCGCTGTGGACCATTGGGTTGCCGTTGTGCGCCCCGGTCGTATCCTTTTTGAGGTTACCACAGCTGATCCTGAGGTCGCCAAAGCCGCCCTCAACCGCGCACGATACAAACTCGGTTTCAAAACCAAGGTTGTAGCCAAAGAAGTCTTAGGAGAAGGTTCATAATGAAAATTAAAGAAATTCGCGAACTTTCAACCGAACAGATCAAAACAAATCTGTTGAATACACGGCAGGAGCTAATGAACTTACGCTTCCAAATGGTTACCGGTCAACTGACTGATACCAGCCGTTTTAAAACTGCACGTCGCGATATCGCTCGCTATGAGACTATCCTCACCGAACGCGCTCGCGAAGAACAGGAAGGTAAGTAATGAATAACCGCCGAAGACTACATGGTGTCGTCAAGAGCAACAAGATGGACAAAACCATCATCGTCGACGTTTACCGCACCTTTTCACACCCTTTGTATCACAAAGTGGTCACCGAAAAGAAATCCTATAAGGCACATGACCCTATCGGATGTAACGTTGGCGATAAAGTTACCATCGTCAGCTCAAAACCCATTTCGCGCACTGTGCGCTGGGTTGTTGAAGGCATTTTGGTAGAAGAAATTCGCCAAGAAGATGTCCAATCTGTTGAAGAAATGGAAGAAGCCATCGTAGAAGCGATTGAAGAAGCTACCGAAACCGTAGAAGAAGCTGAAGAAAAAGCGGAAGAAGAGGCATAGCCATGATTCAAAAAGAGTCCCGCTTAACTATTGCTGATAACACTGGCGCGCGCGAAATCCTGGTTATCCAGGTTGTTGGTGGCACCCGCCGTCGATATGCCTCCATTGGCGATATCGTTACTGCGACCGTCAAAAGCGCTACTCCACAAAGCTCCGTTAAAAAGAGCGAAATTGTGAAGGCCGTTATTGTGCGTGTTTCAAAAGCCTATCGCCGTGCTGATGGTTCTACCATCTGCTTCGATGACAACGCAGCCGTTATCTTGGACAATGATGGTGTGAACCCCCGTGGTACCCGCATCTTTGGCCCAGTGGCACGCGAACTGCGCGAAAAAGGCTACATGAAAATTGTTTCATTAGCACCAGAAGTGTACTAGAGCTAATGAGTGAATGGAGTGTCTAATGAAGATGAAGATACGAAAAGGTGATCGCGTCCAGATTATGCGCGGCGACGAAGAAGACAAGAACAAAGTCGGCGAAGTTATCCGCGTGTTGCCCAAAGAGAACCGCGTTGTGGTTCAGGGCATCAACTTGGTCAAGAAACACCAAAAACAACAGCAAACCGGTGGTGGCAAGACCATCCCCAGCGGCATCCGCGAATTCGAAGCACCCATCCATGCCTCTAACGTCATGGTTGTAGACCGCGCCGGCGAACGCGAAGCACGCGCTACCCGCCGTGGTAAAGAAGCAGAAGAAGCCAAGAAGCCCGTTGCTAAAAAAGCGACCAAGGCCGAACCTAAGGCAACTGCAGCCAAGAAGCCAGCCGCTAAAAAAGCCGCCAAAGCAGATGAAGGCGCAGGTGAATAAGAATGAATAGGCTACTTGAACAATACAAAAAAGAATATGCGCCCGCTCTCTTTGAAGAACTTGGTCTCGAGAATGTCATGCAAGTGCCCAAGATCAAGAAAGTTGTCCTCAACATCGGTGTTGGCGAAGCGCTTGATAACCCCAAGGCTCTCGAAGCAGCAGTGCACGATTTGACCCTCATTACTGGTCAAAAACCTGTCATTATTGCAGCGAAAAAGGCTATTTCAAACTTCAAATTGCGCGAAGGCCGCCAAATCGGCGTCAAAGTTACCTTGCGCGGTGAGAAGATGTGGGCATTCTTAGATCGCTTGATCAACGTTGCCCTGCCTCGTGTGCGTGACTTCCGTGGTATTTCAGCTGACTCGTTTGACGGTCGCGGAAATTACACCTTGGGTCTTACCGAACAACTGATTTTCCCCGAAATTCAGTACGATAAGATTGACAAAGTGCGTGGCATGGAAATTAGCATTGTGACCAGTGCGACCAATGATGACCAGGGTCGGGCATTGCTCAGCAAATTTGGCATGCCCTTCATGAAAGGAAACTAATGGCTAAAAAGAGTATGATTCACCGTGAATTACGGCGAAAATACCCCTCAAGGGTTGTGAGCCGCTGTCGTGTATGTGGCAGACCGCGTGGTTATATGCGCAAATTTGGTTTGTGCCGCATTTGTTTCAGAGAATTAGCGCTGCAGGGAAAGATCCCTGGAGTGAAGAAATCATCCTGGTAATTGAGCCTGGAGGGTAGAGATTATGACTATAACAGATCCAATTGCCGATATGTTGACCAGAATTCGCAATGGCGCGATGGCTGGTTTGTCCACAGTGGCTATGCCACATTCCAAGCTGAAGGCTGAAGTTGCCCGCATTCTTGTTGAAGAAGGCTACCTTGGCGAATACGAAGTCTTGGAAGGTAAAAACGAAACCCACAAGGTTTTGCAAGTCAAACTGAAGTACATTGGCGAGCGACGTCAGCGCCGTCCTCTGATTACCGGTTTGCAACGCGTTTCAAGCCCTGGCTGCCGCGTCTATACCTCAAAGAATGACATCCCCTGGGTGCTTTCTGGTATCGGCATCGCCATTTTGTCCACCCCCAAGGGTGTCATGACCGGAACACGCGCTCGCAAGATCGGTGTTGGCGGCGAGATACTCTGTAAGGTTTGGTAGGAGGTAGATTATGTCGCGTATCGGCAAAATGCCTATCACCCTGCCTAAGGGTGTTGAAGTAAAAATCGAAGGCCAAAAGGTCATCGTCAAGGGTCCTAAGGGCCAACTTGAACAGACCTTCTCACCTGAGATTGAATTGAAATTAGAAGATGGCACCATTAGCGTTAGCCGTCCTAACGACGAGCCCCGTGTTCGCGCCTTGCATGGCACAACCCGCGCTTTGATCAGCAACATGGTTGTTGGCTGTGGCGAAGGCTTTACGCGCGTTTTGGAATACAACGGTGTGGGCTATCGCGCTGAGTTGCAGGGCAAAGACCTGGTGTTGAACGTTGGTTATTCACATCCTGTCAACTATCCTGCGCCAGACGGCATCGAATTTGACGTGGACGCACGCGCCCGTCTTATCAAGATTATGGGCAGAGACCGCCACCAGGTTGGCCAGGTTGCTGCTGAAATCCGCAAAGTGCGCCCCCCAGAGCGCTACCACGGCACCGGTATTCGCTATCAAGGCGAAGAAGTTAAGCTGAAGGCTGGTAAGTCTGGAAAGACCGGTAAGTAGAGGTAAACATGGCAAAGAAATCAAGAAACCAAGCTAGACTGCATCGCGCAAAGCGCGTTCGCAAGAAGATATTTGGCACGCCGGAGCGCCCCCGCATGAACGTTTTTCGCAGTATTAACGAAATCTACGTTCAGTTGATCGATGATCACAGCGGCACAACGCTTGCTTCGGCCTCGAGTGTGGACACTGGTCTGCGCGCCGCCATGGATGGCAAGAACAAAATCGACCAGGCCAAACTGGTTGGTAAAGAGATTGCAAAACGTGCCCAAGATAAGGGCATCAAAACCGTCGTGATGGATCGTGCTGGTTATTTTTATACCGGTCGTATCAAATCATTGGCTGAAGGTGCTCGCGAAGGCGGCTTAGAATTCTAATCGAGGATACTATGGAAGAATTTCAAACTTTAGAACAACAATACGACGAACGTGTCATCGATATCGCCCGCGTTGCGAAAGTTGTCAAGGGCGGTCGCCGCTTTTCGTTCCGTGTGACCTTGGTCGTTGGTGATAACAACGGCAATATCGGTCTGGGTGTTGGCAAGGCATTGGCCGTGCCCGACGCCATGCGCAAAGCCACCGAACGCGCTTACAAAAACATGCGCCCGGTTAGCCTGCACGGCACCACCATTGCTCACGAAGTGACCGGCGTTCAAAGTGGCGCGCGCGTCTTCTTGAAACCTGCATCCCCCGGTACCGGCGTTATCGCTGCCGGTGGCGTGCGTGCGGTTTTGGAAGCTGCTGGCATCACTGACATTCTGACCAAGTCCCTGGGTAGCGCAAACATGCTCAACATCGTTCACGCAACCTTTAAGGCACTTGACCAGCTCAAATCGCCCGAAACTGTCGCTTTGGAACGTGGCAAAGACGTTCGCGATGTGAAACCCTATTGGGATCGGAGGAATCGTGGCTAAGAAAGAGCAAAAGAACATGCTCCGTATAAAACTTGTTAAAAGTGGCATCGGATACACCGTTAGAACAAAACGAACCCTGAGCGCACTGGGCTTCAAACGACTGCAAGATGTGGTCGAACATGAAGATACCCCCGTCATCAGAGGTATGCTGGACAAAGTCTCTCATTTGGTGGAGATCGAATCCGCGTTAGAGGAGAAATAAGATGCAATTACATGATCTCAAACCTAACGAAGGTGCAAAGAAAGCTCGCAAACGCGTTGGGCGTGGTACCGGTAGTGGCATGGGTAAAACCTCTGGCCGCGGTACCAAGGGCCAATCAGCCCGCACCAGCGGTGGCGTTCGCCTCTACCACCAGGGTGGTAACTTGCCCTTCTATCGCAAACTGCCATTCTTGCGCGGTGAAGGCTTTACGCCTCTCAATCGCGTACGCTACGCCGAGGTCAACCTGGACGCACTCACCGTCTTTAAAGCCGGTGATGAAGTTACCCCAGAAAACCTCAAAGAAAATGGTTTGCTCAAAGGCAAAGCAATGCCCGTCAAAATTATGGGTCGCGGCGATGTGAAAGTTGCGCTGAAGATCAAAGCACACAAGGTTACCGAGGGTGCCCGCCAGAAGATCGAACAAGCTGGTGGTTCCATCGAGCTCATCGAACTCGCGTAACAATAAGGAGACAAACTCATGAAACGATCGTCCTGGCGCTATTTATGGAAGTCTGAAGACATCCGCAACAAACTGCTGATTACGCTTTTGTTGCTGGCTGTTTATCGATTCGTTGCCAACGTGCCGGTGCCTGGTTTAGATCACGCCGCTGTAAAGGGCCTAAGCCAACTGACCGGTGCCGGTGGCAGCTTGGTCGGCTTGCTCGACTTGCTCTCAGGTGGTGCGGTTTCGAGGTTCTCTGTGTTGGCGATGGGTGTTTACCCTTATATTACCGCGCAGATTATTTTGCAACTGCTCACCCCGGTTATCCCGGCGCTCGAGCGCAAAATGAAAGACGACCCACGCGAGGGCCGCATCTGGATGGAAAAATGGACCGTTATCCTAACCATTCCTATGGCGCTGCTTTCTGCCTTTGGTCAAATTAACATCTTTAACCAAATGTTATCCAGCCAAGGCGCCGCTGCAACCAGTGTTTTGCAACACTATGGCTTTTCAGGCGCGAACCTTTTGCCAACCTTGGCCGCTATCATCTCGATGGTTGCGGGCACCATGTTTGGTATTTGGTTAGGCCAACTCATTTCAGAGTTCGGCCTACGCAACCAGGGCCTCAGCTTGATCATCTTCTCTGGTATCGTTTCACGCTTCCCAGAGACGATTGCCCGCATGGTTCGCCGACCTAACCCAATCAACCAGGCAGAGTCTATCTCTGACCCGTGGTGGGCATTTGTGATCATCTTTGTTGTGTTCATTTTGACCATCTTTGGCATTGTCTACATGCAACTTGGCCGTCGCAACGTGCCAGTCATGTTCCCTGGCCGCCGTGTGGGTAACCGCATGTCCATGCCAGTGCGCAGCCAAGTGCCTTTGATGATCAACATGGCCGGTATGATCCCAATCATCTTTGCCCAAAGCTTCTTGACCTTCCCGGCTATTTTGTCTTCGTTCTTCCTGAACAAGACCAACTGGGTTGGCAAAGCTGCCAACTGGGTTTATACCAACTTTGGTGGTAACACCTGGTGGTATCCCATTATGTTCTTCATCTTAGTGGTTTTGTTCTGCTACTTCTACACAGACGTGTTGTTTGCACAACAAGATTACGGCGAGAACCTGAAGAAACAAGGCGCTCAGATTCCCGGTGTGGTTCGCGGCAAGCCTACCCAAGACTATTTGACCCGCGTGCAGCGTCGTATTACCCTGCCCGGTGCTTTCTTCCTGGGTATTGTTGCTGTGCTTCCTTATATTATGACCGGCATCTTTAAGCTCTTTGGCAAAACAGACATTGCTGGTTTAGGCTTGATGCAAGCTTCGGGTCTGCTCATTGTGGTGGGTACTGTGCGCGAAATCGTGCAACTCATCGAGACCGAGCTGCGCATGCACGGCTACGATGATCGCTTGATCAACTAAGCGAGAACATTAACATGAACGAAAACGCCAAAATGATTGTGCTGTTGGGACCTCCCGGCTCGGGTAAAGGAACGCAATCCGTTCTGCTTGCCGAGCGATTGGGAATCCCACACATCTCAAGCGGCGATTTGTTCCGAGAACACTTCAAGGCTGGAACAGCCTTGGGTAAAGTGGCGATAGAGTACGTGAACAAAGGCGAATTGGTGCCTGACGAAATCACCATCACTATACTCAACGAGCGTCTTCAAGAAGAAGATTGTGATAACGGTGTTGTTTTGGATGGTTACCCGCGCACTTTAGTGCAAGCCTTGGCACTCGAGTCCTATTTGGACAGCATTGACGAGGAACTCACCATGGTGGCTTATATCAGCCTGCCCAATGATGTCATTGTGCAGCGTTTGAGTGGTCGCTGGATGAGCCGCAGTGGCAGGGTGTATCACGAACTTTATAACCCACCTAAAGTGAAGTGGATTGACGATGAAGACGGTAGCGAACTGTATCAACGTGATGATGATAAAGCCGAAACCGTTCTTCATCGCTTGAAAATTTATTTTGAACAAACTTCCCCTCTGATCGATCATTTTCGAGAAGAGGAAAAGTTGGTCGAGTTTAACGGTGACGGCGCGATCGACGCGATCAACGACGCCATCTTTGAGGCTTTGAAACATGAGTAGCTCAGTCTTTGGCGTGAACCTTAAATCAGCCAAAGAGCTGGAAATCATGCGGGAAGCTGGCCGCCTGAATGCCCTTGCCTTGCAAGCGGTAAAGGATGCCATCGCTCCTGGCGTGACGACCGGTGAGCTGAATGAAATCGTTGAAAGCCTGCAAAAAGAACATGGCGTTTACTCACCGTTCAAAAACTATGACCCAGGTAATGGATTGCCCTTCCCCGGGAGCATTTGTACCAGCATCAATGAAGAGCTGGTGCATGGCATCCCTGGCAGCCGTAAACTGCGCGAAGGCGACATTATTTCGGTGGATTGTGGCACCGTTTACCAGGGCTATGTTGGCGACTCGGCTTTTACTGTTGGCGTTGGCGAAATTTCGAAAAAAGCGCAACACTTGATTGACACAACCAAGCAAGCGCTCGAAGTCGCCATTAGCATGATGGTCGTTGGCAACCGCAGTGGCGATGTTGGCGCGGCTGTTGAAGAGTACGTTGAAAGTCAAGGTTTCTATTGCACCCATACCTACACCGGGCATGGGGTTGGACGTGCCATGCACGAAGCGCCGATGTTGCCCAACTATGGCAAACGCGGCACAGGCTTTACCCTGCGTGAAGGCATGACCATCGCTATTGAACCCATGGTATTGGTGGGTGGCAGACACACTCGCGTTTTGCGTGATCGCTGGACAGTGGTCTCATCAAACGGCGAATTGACTGCGCACCAAGAGCACACCATTGCGGTCACCAAAGATGGCCCATTAGTGCTCACAAAACTTTAGGAATCACTTGCCAGAACCGCGGCTAAGGACTATAATTGGAAATTTGCGGTAACAAGAAGGAGTATGCCAAATGAAAGTATCGGCTTCAATTAAAAAACGCTGTAAAAACTGTAAAATCGTCAAACGCGACGGTCGTTTGTACGTTATTTGCACCAACCCAAGACACAAGCAGCGACAAGGATAAGGAATAGAAATATGGCTCGTATTGAAGGTGTTGACCTCCCGCGCAACAAGCGCATTGATATCGGACTGCGATATATCTATGGCATTGGTCCCAAAACGGCCAATGATATTCTGGAAGCAACCGGTGTGGACCCCACAATCCGGATTAAAGACCTCCCAGAAGAAGAAGTCACCAAATTGCGTGAATACATCGCCCAAAACCTCAGGGTTGAAGGTGATTTGAGACGTGAAGTTCAAATGAACATCAAGCGCTTGGTTGAGATTGGTTGCTATCGTGGCTTACGCCATCGCCGCAACTTGCCTCTGCGTGGTCAAAACACACGCACCAATGCGCGCACGCGCAAAGGCCCCAAGAAGACCGTTGCCGGTCGTGGTCGCCGCCGCGGAGCGAAGAAGTAATCATTTGTTATTAACTGGTCTGATCCAAATTCGGTGGGGTTCCCTTTCTCCCCGCGGCAACCGATGACGGGTACCAGAGTATGAAGATAGTGAGGAAGAACTATGGCTAAACAAGCAAGAACCGCGCGACGCACAACCAGCGCGCGCAAAGTAAAGCGACAAGTATCTGCCGGACAGGTGCATGTATTTGCATCCTTCAACAACACCATCGTTACCATCACCGATATGCGTGGTAACACCGTGTGTTGGGGCAGTTCAGGCACCGTTGGTTTCAAGGGTTCCCGCAAAAGCACACCTTTTGCCGCCCGTATGGCCACCGAGCAAGCGCTCAAAACAGCCCAACAAATGGGCATGCAAGAAGTTGAACTCTTTGTGAAGGGCCCCGGCCCCGGTCGCGAAGCAGCAATCCGTGCAGTGCAGGCACTGGGCGTCAAGATCACCAAGATCACTGACGAAACCCCCGTTCCTCATAACGGATGTCGCCCACCCAAAAAGCGCCGCGTTTAATATAGAGAAAAAAGGAAAAAATTATGGCAAGATATACAGAAGCAGTTTGTCGATTGTGTCGACGCGAAGGCGAAAAGCTGTTCC
>CAZUZM010000057.1:0-10533 GCA_964624615.1 uncultured Anaerolineaceae bacterium | reverse complement strand
CTCCTCGCGAAAGTCTGTTAAAAATTAAACCTATTAAGTATAGCGCTAAAAAAGCCAATTCGTCAACGGTTTTGGTGATTTTTAAGGTTAGCTTTTGGCTTCGTCATGCTCAATTTATGTCTCAGTCATCTGGCGAGGACAAACTAAGCAATTATGTATGATGATCATTCTTTTGTCACCCTGGCAGAACTATAAGCTCATCATTCACGCCTAATCATAAGCTGTTTTGTTGTATATTGATGCCCTCATTTACCCGGCTTGCCCTTATAATTAGGGCGGAAGCCTAGCCGAAAAGGAGTGGCATTATGGATAGTGATTTTTCTTCAACAAAAACTTTAGAACCACCTATCGAAGCACTAGAACCCGCCCAGCAAGAAGCCAAACCCAGCCGTTGGAAGACTTTTAACTACGCGGTGGGCATGTTTGGCACATCCATCCCCATTAACTTGCTCAAAACCTATGCTTTTGCCTTCTTTGTGGATGGCTTAGGCGTTACCGCCAAACAATGGGGTCTCATCATGCTCATTTACGCCTTTATTGATGCTGCTGACAACCCCATTTACGGCATCCTTTCCGACCGCACGCGCACACGTTGGGGTCGGCGACGGCCTTGGTTGGTCATCGGCACGCCGCTTTTGGTGTTGTGTCTGGTACTCTTCTTTTCGCCACCCGCCTGGCTAAGCGCTAATCAGCTTTTTATCTATGCCATGCTTTTTTACATCCTCACCGGCACGCTTGACTCGGTGATTAACGCCAATTACGGCGCGCTCTTCCCGGAACTTTTCAAATCGGACCACAGCCGTGGCAAAGCAAATGCGTTGCGCCAAGCCTTTCAGCTGGTGGCGATGATCATCAGTATTGCCCTGACACCGGTCGTCGTGGATGCGATTGGCTGGTCTTTGACCGCCATCATTTACGGCGTATTGGGTGGTGTGGTGATTCTTTACATGGCTTTCACCAGCCACGAAGAAGTTATCGGCGAGCATGAAGCCAAACCCAAAGTTTGGGAAAGCCTAAAAACGTTGCTGAGCAACCGCAAGTTTTGGGTCGCTGGCGTGAGCAACGCTTTCTACAGCGCCGCCATGGCGATGGTCATGGCCGGTTTACCGCTTTATGCCAAATATGCCTTGGGCATCAGTGGTTGGCGACAAGCGCTCCTCATGGGTCTGGTTTTGGTTGTGGCGATTGCTTCGGTCGCCGTCTGGGCAGCTTTTTTGAAACGTTATGACCTTGTAAAGGTTTGGCGATGGGCTTTGGTTGCTCTGGGACTTTCCTATATTCCGCTTTATTTCGCCCGCGGCTATGGCATGGCATTATTTTGTGCGTCGTTGGTTGGCTTTGGCTTTGCCGGTGTTATTACGACTATGGATCTGATCCACGCACGCGTGATGGACGAGGACAAAGCCAAACACAATGTGCGTCGTGAAGGCATCATCAGCAATGCTTTGGGTTTTATGAACCGTCTCAACAGTCTCTTTACAGGCGCTGCCTTTTTGCTGCTCAAATCGCTTTATGGTTATGAATCCGGCGAGGTGCCTGGCTCTCAACCGGATCAGGTTGCGCTTTTTATCATCGCCCTTTTCCCGTTATTGATGATGATTCTCAGCTTCGCGACCTCATTTGTGAGTGACTTTAAAATCGTCCAACACCCGTCAGAACCGTCAACGCCCACTTTTCCAGACGACCCAAATGTGATATCTTTCAATCCTTAAAAGGAGATTGTTATGGCTTTACTACAAATCAACCACAAATCCGTATCTGTTCAGACCAACTTGGTCCTTAATATAATTCTTCCGGAGGTCACTGAAGAAGACCCCCGACCAGTGCGCGAGCGCAAGGTACTTTGGCTTTTACACGGTCTCAGTGGCGACGGGAGCACCTGGGTGCGCAATGGCAACGCTGAATGGGCTGCAAAAACTTATGGCATTACTATGATTATGCCCAGCGCAGGACGTAGTTTTTATGCTGACATGGATAACGGCCAGCGCTATTTTAGCTATCTGACCGAAGAGCTTCCAGCATGGATTGGGGCGCGTTTCAATTTGGACTTGAGCCGTGAAAATTCGATGATCGCCGGTCTTTCAATGGGTGGCTATGGTGCCTTTTTGGCTGCCCTGCGCCGACCAGACCTCTACAGTGAAGCAGCCAGCTTTTCGGGATTATTGGCAACTGAAATTCTTCACGGTCCACAAAGCAAAACGGTTGACCCCGTGTTCATGAAAGAAATGAGCATGATTTTTGGCGGCTTGGAAAAAGTGCCCGGCAGTGTTTATGACCCCGGTTTCCTCCTGCAACAGATGGCAAAAGAGCCTGAAAAGTACCCACGCCTTTATGCTTCCATCGGACGCAATGACGACCTTTTGCCCACCAACCGCATTTTCGCGCAACGTGCCCAGGCCTTAGGCTTGCCCCTGACCTATATCGAGGATGAAGGCGACCATACCTGGGCTTTTTGGCAGAAGTATCTGCCCATTTGGCTCAATTTTGTGCTTGGTGACCATCCTGAGGAAAAACGCAGTGCCGCGTTCTGAAACCCTTCAGCTTCACTTTCATGTTGAAGCTTCGCAACAGGGGCAGTATTTAACGCTGCCCTTCAACATGCCTGAAAACGTAGAGCGTTTTGAGCTGACTTATCGCTACTCAAAGAGCAAAACGAACGTTGTGGATCTGGGTTTGGTCAATCCGGAAGGCGCGCAGGTTGGCGCTTCGGGCTCGGACAAGACTTCATTCTTTGTTAGTGAAGTTGACGCCACGCCTGGATACACCCCCTGTGTCCTGACACCTGGCGAGTGGCGCATTCTGGCTGGGGCTTACAAAATCCCACCAGAAGGGCTGGATATTAATTATGAACTGCGTTTCATTTTCAAAGAGCCGCGGTGGCTGATTGGCGATACCCATACCCACAGCCATGTTTCGGATGGCTTGTTAAGCCGACAAGGTCTCGCGGAACTCGCTAAAGGACAGGGTTTTGATTATTTAATAATCACTGACCATAACCAGTTTTTACGGCCGGAAGATATGCCAAAAGTGCCGGGCTTGACGGTCATCCCTGGCGTGGAATGGACCCACTATCAAGGCCATGCCAATATGTTGGGTCTACACCAACCTTATGACCAGCCCTTTTTCACGAATGATGTTGCTGGTGTAAAAGATCGTTTTCAGACCGCCCATGACCGTGGCGCAGTTATTTCGATCAACCACCCTGCCGATGAGGACCTGCCCTTCATTTTTGACATCAACCAGCTACCCTTTGACCTCATTGAAGTTTGGAATGGGCCCATGCGACCCAGCAATATGATGGCGGTGGGATTATGGCAAAAGCTGCTCGAATCCGGACGAAAAGTGTCTGCCATCGCCGGAAGTGACTACCACCGTAACGAGTTAGGCACGTCTTTGGGCGTTCCCGCAACCTTTGTCTACGCGCAATCCCCCTCCGCAAAAGACATCCTGAAGGCGCTGCGCGCGGGCCACGCCTATTTGGTCTACCAACCCAATGCCCCAAGGCTCGATATGACTTATGGCAAGGCTGGTCTAGGCGACAGCACACCCTGGCAAAAAGACTTACCCGTTTCAGTAAGAATAAAAGGTGTTCAGCCCGGAGACCTCATAAAACTGATTAGCAAAGGCAATGGGCATGAATTCCCACCCGTGACGGCAGAGGGCGAATTTGAGGGCTTTTTTACGCCCCAAGCGCCTGGTTTTGTGCGTTTGGAACTCTGGCGTAGCTTGTATGGCGTCCTCCCGAGTATGCCTATCTTGATTTCAAACCCGATCTGGATGGATTGAGCTAATGGCAGTTGAACCTGAATCGCAAACAACGACAGAATCGCCCAAAAGACGGGGGTTTCCAAATGTGCTTTTTTTGCTCATGGGTGCCGTCATCTGGGGTTTTGGGTTCATCGCCCAACGATTAGGTAACCAACACATTGGCCCCTTCACTTTCAATGGCATCCGATTTTTGCTTGGTGCTTTAGCTGTTTCACCTTTGCTTTTCATCATGCGTCGAAAAGAAAAGCGAGAGGGCCTTAACGAACAAACCCTGGACCCTAAAACCAAGCGCACCTGGCTCATCGCCAGCTTGGTATGTGGCCTGGCACTTTTCGCCGGTTCAAGCTTCCAACAAATTGGGCTGATCAATACAGAAGCGGGTAAGGCAGGCTTTATCACCGCGCTTTACATCATCCTCGTGCCCTTAGTTGGCTTGTTCTTGGGTAAGAAAGTCGGCTGGCAGGTTTGGATTGCCCTGGCTTTTGCCATCGGCGGGCTTTATTTACTGATGGTCAAAGGTGATTTTAAGGTGGCAAGCAGCGACTTGATTATCTTGATTGGTGCGTTTTTATGGGCACTACACATCTTGTCTGTCGACCACTTCACCCAAAAAGTAGATGGCATCCGCCTGGCATTTGGTCAATTCCTGGTGTGCGGGCTTTTGGCTCTGACCATCGCCATAGTACGTGAGCCCATCACCTGGACCGGGTTAAAAGAAGCCCTTTATCCCATCCTGTTTTCCGGTTTTATCGTTGCTGGAATTGGATTCACTTTTCAGGTTTTGGGTCAGCGTGGCACCAACCCCACCATCGCCGCTTTGGTGATGAGCCTTGAGGCAGTCTTTGCCGTTGTGGGTGGAATCCTATTCTTGAGTGAGCTCATGAGCGTGCAAGAATGGCTTGGCAGCGGCTTGATGCTGATTGCTCTGGTTTTGGCACAGGTCAAACTTCCTAAATTCAAAAAGAATCCCAAATCATCCTAAAGACGGCTTTAAGGATTTCCAACCAACCGCAACCATTTACCCTTTTTTGGGTTGATTATTTTGTACACACAGGCTATTATCAGCTTCTGTTCGTTATCCCACCTGACTGGAGATTTTTTTATGGGCATTTTTAGTAATAATGTGATGGGGCTCTACAACCAAAAACTGGATGATGTCGCCATCGAAGACTTCCCACGTTACGATTTCGCCACCCGCATCGAACCCCAAGTGCGTTGGCTAACGCCGGTTGCCTGGCTGCTGAGCTTCCCTGACGTTTGGAAGCACAAGGTCAAGATTCATCGCGATCCACGGCTCAAAGACATCAAACCACCCTATTTGCTCATTTGCAATCACAACTCCTTCACCGATTTTAAGGTGATGACTGCCGCCATTTTTCCGCACCGCGCCAATTATGTGGTCGCGCTGGATGGCTTTATTGGCCGTGAATGGATTATGCGCAAGGTGGGTTGCATTGCCAAGCGTAAGTTTGTCAACGACGTGCAACTCATTCGCCAGACCCAGCAATTGCTCAACAAAGGTCAAATCGTGGTGTACTACCCCGAAGCGCGCTACTCCTTGATTGGTACGCCCAGCGAATTACCCGAGAGTTTTGGCAAAATGGTCAAACATTTTAAGGTGCCGGTTGTATCTCTGGTCATGCATGGTCACCATGTGGATGAACCCAACTGGAACCAAAAATCGCGTGGTGTTCGGCTGGAAGCCGATGTCAATCTTGTGGTTGATAAAACAGAATTAGCCAGTTTATCCCCGGAAGCTATCGATGCGCGAATGGCAGAAGCCCTGCGCTATGATGATTTTGCCTGGCGGCGGGAAAACAACATCGCCGTTTACGACGAAGATCGTGCTGAAGGATTGCATCGTGTTTTGTATCAATGTCCCCGCTGCAAAACGGAATACCGTATGAGCAGTTCCGGTGCGCAATTGCACTGTGAAGCTTGTGGCACCACCTGGGAAATGGATCCTTTGGGTGTTTTGCATGCCTTGGAAGGCGAAACCGTCTTTAGCCATGCCCCAGATTGGTACGAGTGGCAACGTGAAAACGTGCGCGCTGAGGTTTTGGCTGGCAGCTATGGCTTGGAATGTGAAGTCCTCATTGACTCCTTGCCAAATGCCGATGGGTTTGTTCAGATGGGTAAAGGCACCTTGAAACACGACATGAACGGGTTTGTGCTCAAAGGGCAACATGCCGGGCAGCCTTTCGAAGTACGCCGAGATGTCGCTGAAAACTACGCCATTCATATCGAATATAACTATATCGATAAGAAAATGGATTGCGTGGACATCAGCACGATTGACGATACCTATTTTGTCTATCCCACCACGCGCGATGCTTCAGTGACCAAAATTTCCCTCGCCGTAGAGGAATTGTTTAAGCACCAAAGTCACGAAAACGCCTAAGTGCTATCTTTCAAATAATAAAAAAAGCCATCCGCTCAGAACATAAAGTGGATGGCATATATTTTTTAAGTCGAAAAGCTAAACTAAATCAGCACGACCCTCATTCTTTAGTTTCGAAACCATGTCGCGCACCTTACCCACCTGATCTTTGTGGCACACTAAAAGGGTGTCTGGCGTATCAACAATGATGAGGTCTTCCAATCCGATACCCGCAATGAGGCGTTTACCGCCCATCACCAAGTTGCCACTGGAATCCTCAAGAATTACGTCGCCCCGTAAACTATTACCTTGGCTATCCGCGGGCAAAAGCGTTTTTAGACTAGCCCAGTTACCCACATCCAACCAATCCATATCCACTGGGATGACAGCGACACGTTTGGCATTTTCCATCACACCATAATCAATGGTTTGTTTTTCAATGACCGGCCATTCTTGCGCCAAGACGTCGTCATATTGCCCATCTTCCAAAGATTTGGCTATGCGCATTAGTGAGGCGTGAAGTACAGGCATTTGCTCTTTGATTTCTTCCAAAATAGTGGAAACTTGCCAAACAAACATGCCACTGTTCCAACTATAGTTTCCTAAGTCAAGCATTTTTTGGGCTTTTTGACTGTTGGGCTTTTCGACAAACTGTTCTGCCTTATAAGCTCTAAAGCCTTCAAACTCGTTCAACCACTCGCCTTGCTCAATATAGCCATATTCCGGTGATGGCCAAGTGGGCTTTATGCCCAGGGTGACCAAATAGCCCGCTTTTGCAGCTTCTATGGCATGGCTAATCGTCTCACGAAAGACGGCTTCGTTGCCGATATGATGATCCGCGGTTAAAACCGCCATGATGGCCTCTGGATCACGGTGGGCGAGATGAACCGCAGCCAAACCGATTGCGGGTGCGGTGCCACGTCCCATGGGTTCGTCAATAAAATTGTCGTTGGGAATTTCTGGAACCTGACTCGCCAAGACATGGCTATGATCCTTTCCGGCAACAATGTAAATAGCTTCGGGTTTAAAAAGGGGATCTAAGCGTTTGACCGCTATTTGGAACATACTTTCATCGCTATAAAGTCTTAGCGCTGGTTTGGGCATGTGTTCGCGACTGACAGGCCAAAGGCGTGTGCCTGCCCCACCAGCCATGATAAGTGCATAATGCATGAAATCCTCCTAAGGTATTTCTCGGCAGTAATTATACCCGTTAGCGCTGCGCGTGAGGATGGTTTTACCTCAGGCTGCCACGTTGACCTATTCGTTATTCTTTTCCTGCTTTGAAATTATAAATGGGACGGATGACGCGTTCAGTGTCAACGGTATCGCCAATTTGCGCCATGATGGCATCCATGCTTTTATAAGCGTCAGGCGCCTCATCCAAGGTATCACGATTGACAGTTGTGGTGTAAACATCCCGCATGGTACGCTTAAAATCCTGTAAATTGAGTTTTTTACGGGCTTCATTGCGCCCTAAAACCCTGCCTGCACCGTGTGGCGCCGAAAAATTCCAATCTGGATTCCCCTTACCCACTGCGATAATCGAACCATCACGCATATTGATGGGGATAATAAGGCGCTCACCTCGGCGTGCAGATACAGCTCCTTTGCGGATGATGTTGTCTTTGAGGTTGACATAGTTATGCACAGTTTCAAACTGACCCCGGGGTGGCAAATTAAGATGTCCCAGGATGCGTTCAGTCATCACCTTGCGGTTGAGTGAAGCATAACGCTGGCAGATGTCCATGTCATGCAGGTAGTCTTTGCGTTTTTGGCCTTCAAGATAAGCCAAATCACGGGGCACGTCGATGCGGTTTTTGTCACTGTAGTCGCGCGCCAGCTTCTGCCAGTAAAGGGCGACCTGTAAGCCAATGTGACGACTGCCCGAATGGATGCAGAGGTAGTGCATGCCTCGCTCGTCAACGGCAATCTCAATAAAGTGGTTGCCGCCACCCAAGGTACCAATTTGGGTTTGGGCTTTTTGGGCAGGCACGTGTTCAGCAGAATGAAGCTTGAAGACTTCATCGAAGGTGCGAACTGGCGTTTTATAACTCCCAAAACCACTGGGAATGTTGGCGTGGATGTAGCGATCCAAGGCGTAAAGGTCAGGCTGTTCATAGCCCAGTTCAGTGACCAGGATGCCACAGCCGATATCCACACCGACCAAGTTCGGCACGACTTTATCACCGAGGTCAGCCGTAAAACCAATGGTGCATCCAGCGCCAAAGTGGTAATCCGGCATGATGCGCACTTTTTTACCCGCGACAAAAGGTTGTGACACCAAAGTACGGATTTGCTCGATGGCTTTTTCTTCACGATCCCTGGCAAACACCAAGGCAGTGTTATAGGTTCCTTTGACTTCAAATTTATCCATAGCATTCTTATTGTATCAGCTTTGTAGAATCTCACCAAAATTCGACGATACGAAAGTTTTGATGTCGCTGGTTTTGTTAAAGCAAATTGTGATTATCCAGGCAGTTGGCAAAGCGAAGTCGAACGCATGGAAGTCCTTAGCGAATTGTCGATTACTGTTTGTCAGGTTTGGAACCAAGAAGGTGAGTCATTTCATGTCTGCTCTTTCATCCAACTTCAGAATGGCAAAATCAGTCGTCTTGATGAATATTGGGGTGACGATGGCGAAGCGCCAGAATGGCGTAACACATTGCATTTATCTAAAACTATCAAGTGAGCGGGGCAGGTATTTAACGAGCCAAAACCAGCATATGAATATGGTGATTCCCACCGATAAAGCTATTCTTACAAAAAAGCAAGGCAAACGAAAAGATTGGCTACGCCCATTAATTGAAGGCCGCCCCACCCTATCGTTTTCAATCCAAGGTTCAGAGTGGCGTCGCTTTACCCTTGTTCACAGGGCACCTCATACATAATCCGGTCTTTGAAAACCCCTTTGCGTTAAAATAGCGTCACTTGTAAAGGAATACAGATGAGCGGCTCAAATCCAACAGACGAATTAGAAAACACAAACGAGATAAGTCTCGCTGACCAAACCCGAACAGATGCCACACAAAAAAACCCAAGAATTTTATTGGCTCTCCTTGGTATATTGCTTTGCTTAATTGCCTTATTGATTCTTGGTATTTTTCTTCTTAGAAGTAGTTTTAAACTTTTTCAAGGGGATACACAGCCAATCATTCTTGAAACGTCAAGCCCCTTGGAAATCAACTACTGATCACCGTTTAAATTTGAAAAGTATCTTTCAAACGGCGCAGAGCCCATTTTTTATGTTCAAGATTGTCTAAGGTGTTAATCAAGTCAAGCAAGTCTTCGCCGTCGCCATTGCTAAGAACCATGGGGTTGAAGTAGCCTTCCTCCATGCGATAAGAAGTGTTTTTGATTAATTCTATAACTCTTTGCATGGGGAGTTCAGCAAAACGCTCAGCCGGTCCTCCGGGACCGCGTTTTAGGTCAATCGAACGGCGAACTGCTAAACTCCAGGGATTATTAATGCTTATAATAAAACAACCTTGAATTGCCCAGGCAATCGCTTCCTTTTCAAGTTTGAGTTCTGTAATTTCAGTTTGATACTTGGGATCGAGTAAAGAAAACAGCGTTTTAAAATCCCAATCAGAAGTCATTAAACTTTCTTCCACCACCTCATACTCATCGCTATCGGATAAATCTATATCGGTGTCAGAGACGTTGTCTTGAGGGATGGATGTATGTGGTTGGGATAAAGTGTTTTGTTTGAAAAGCGATGTATATTTTAAGTTAAAGAGTATGTTTAATACCGTCTCAAATTGACAAATATCAGCCTCGATGAGAGTCTCAAAATAATAATTTAGTCCATCCACGAGCGTATCAAAATGACAAATTAACGCGTCATCGAGAGTCTCATTCTTACAAATTCCCTCTTTTACGAGCGTCTCAAAATGACATAATTGCTTAGGTTTAGCTTTTGCGTTGGCTAAAAGGGCTTGTTGGAAGCTGGGTGTTTGCATCAATTCATGCATTGGCAGGCTTTCAACTACTGCGGGCGGGGCGTAAATAAAGCCATAGACAGCCTGTTTCAGGCTTTCATCAGCTGCAGTAAGTTGCACATCATTGATTTGCAATTTCCAGTCTGTGCCGATTTCGGACTGGCGGGTTTCGACGCGGCAAATATAGTCACTGGCAAGTTGACGTTTGGTTTCTCGCCAATTACGGGTGTAGGACGACTCATCATTGATTACCGCTTTGCGCGGGCGACCTCGCTGACTAGGCTCTGCGTGCGGAATGTGTTTGGGTAGGGTTTCGCTGCGAATCCAGCCTTGCAAGCTTTTCATTCCGCCGGGCACCCAAAAACTATTGCGGTCTTTGCCATGTGCCCAGTCGATAAAGCAACAGTTTTTGCACATCAAATAGAGCATACCCAAATCGATGCCCAG
>CAZUZM010000056.1:1432-10661 GCA_964624615.1 uncultured Anaerolineaceae bacterium | reverse complement strand
ATTGTCACCGCGCATGATCCCATCGCGCTTGAAAATGCGCGAAAGCAATACCCAGATTTGGGCGTGACATATGAAGACGCCCTTGAAAAGGTTGTGGCAGAGGCTGACGCCATCTTGCTGCTCACCGAATGGCCTGAGTATCGAAATTTGGACTGGAGTCAGGTACCAAACACGCTTGTTTTGGATGGCCGCAACGTGCTGGACGTACAAAAACTCAAAGACCTCGGTTTCGAAGTCATCCGTTTTGGTCGTTAAGCGGTCTACAAATGCATGGAAGCTTCGTCTTAAGTCATCTATAATCGAAGCATGAGCCAACGCGCAAAATCCCCATTGACACTGGTTGTTACTGAGCCGCATCGCTGTTCGGCGGATATGCGATCACGGGTTTTAGGTCGCCTGCCCATTTTCCAAGGCTTGGAACCGCAAAAGTTACAGTTCGCTTTTGATTTTTTTGTGCATAAGGGCTTTGAACCGGGTGAAACCATAAATTGGGAAGGGGATCCGGGTGAGAAGCTTTATGTTTTAGCAGAGGGTAAGGCGAAACTGAGCCATAACGACGGCAAAAACCGTGGCGTGCTCATTGATATTTTGACGCGTGGCGAAATCTTCGGCAATCTTTCATTGGACCACCAAGCGCTTTATCCCTATTCTACCCAAGCATTAACAAGATGTTGTGCCTTAGCGATTAAGGTGGAGGATTTCAAGAAAGTATTGGACCTTTCACCACAGCTAGCGCTTAAGACCGTCCAGGTTTTAGCGGAACGTGCCCAAACGGCTAACCAAAGGTTTTTGTCGGTTGGCACCATGCCGGTTGAACAGCGTGTGGCTGGCGTTTTGGTTGAACTGGGACGCAAAATGGGCAAACAAACCAATGACTATTTGCTGGTGGATGTCCCGTTGACGCGCTCAGACCTGGCAGACATGGTGGGTGCGACCCAAGAGTCGGTCAGTCGGGTGCTTAGCCAGTTTCACGCCGATGGCATCATCTTTAGCGGCAGGCAATGGGTGGGTATCCGCGATTTACAAAGACTGATGACTTTAACTTAACATCAAAAGCGCCAGCGAGTACTGTCATGCTGGCGCTTTTGCATCGGTCAACCTTTATTATACTACTTTCCAGCCATCATCAAGTCAACATCAGCCTGAACTTCGCCGATTGGTTTGAGGTCATAGGCATCGATAATCACTTTCGCCACGTTGGGTGAGAGGAAGGCGGGCAGTGTTGGGCCTAAGCGAATCTTTTTCACGCCAAGGCTCAAGAGAGCCAAGAGCACGATAACCGCTTTTTGTTCATACCATCCGATATCAAAGCTCAAAGGCAGCTCATTGATGCCGACGCCGAATGCTTCAGCCAGCGCCATGGCAATCAAAACCAGGGAGTAGCTGTCGTTGCATTGTCCGGCATCCAAGACGCGCGGGATGCCATTGATGTCGCCCAGGTTGAGCTTGTTGTAGCGATATTTCGCACAACCGGCTGTCAGAATGACGGCATCCTTGGGCAGCGCCAGCGCTACGTCCGTGAAATATTGGCGTTCTTTGTGACGTCCATCACAACCACCCATGACAACAAAGCGTTTGATTGCGCCGCTCTTGACCGCTTCAATCACTTTATCAGCCAGGCTGAGGACGGTGTTATGGGCAAAACCGATTGGAATGGTACCGCTTTCGAGTTCTTTTGGCTCGGCACAGGTCTTTGCCTGAGCGATAATCGCGGAGAAATCTTTCTGGCCGCCATTAACGCGGTCAGCGATGTGGGGCACGCCAGGATAACCCGCCATACCGGTGGTGTAAATGCGATCTTTGTAGCCCTCTTTGAGCGGAATGATGCAGTTGGTGGTCATCAAGATGGGACCGCCAAAGCTATCAAACTCAGTACCTTGGAGCCACCAGGACCCGCCGTAGTTACCCACCAGGTGCTTGTATTTTTTGAGGGCGGGGTAGGCATTGGTAGGCAACATTTCACCGTGGGTATAAATGTTGATGCCGGTACCTTCAGTTTGCTGGAGGAGTTCTTCGAGATCCAAGAGGTCATGCCCACTCACCAGAATGCCAGGACCAGGTTGCACGCCGATGTTGACATGCGTAATCTCAGGATGGCCAAAGCGTGAAGTGTTGGCTCCGTCGAGTAGTGCCATGGCTTTCACGCCGTATTCACCCGTTTTCTGGACCAAAGCAATCAGGTCGTTCACAGACAAGTCGTCGTTGGTGGTTGCATCCAGGGCTTCTTGCATAAAAGCGAGAATGCTTTCGTCCTTGCCACCAATCACATAAGCATGGTCGGTATAAGCTGCCATACCTTTGATTCCGTAAATGATCAGTTCACGTAACGAGCGGATATCAGCATCCAGCTCTGGGTCATCCATCACGCCAATCGTATTGGCTTTGGCGAGCAGGGTTTCCATTTCATAGTTTTCAGGATGCCAGCAGGCTTGGTCGGGACCAGGATTTTCACAGGGTTTACCATTTTTATCTGCACAGGCAGCCTTGACTTTGGCTTTTAGTTCATCGCGTAAAACGATAGCGCGTTTAATCAGTTCAATAAACCGTTCGCCATCGAAGTTAGCATTGGTGATGGTTGCAAAAAGAGCTTGGGCAACGAAGAGTTCGGCTTCATCGCTCCAGGTGGAGTGGTTTTTACGGCCACGCACACCCCAGAAAGAAATACCCTTGCATAAATAGACCAAAAGGTCCTGCAAGCGGGCAACATCACTGGGTTTGCCACACATACCTCTTCGGGTACAACCAGAATTTTTCATTGTTTCTTGACATTGGTAACAAAACATTTCCATCGTATTATCTCCTTTTCTTAATCCTAATTGTATGGAGATCGGTTTTACACACTATGATTAAAATCAATTAACTGCAGGGTATTTTGTGAATCCAATTTATTTTGGTGCTTACTTGGTATAATCGACCCGCAGTTGAATGACATATCAAAATAGAATGCGTGAAGTATGCTTTATCAAACCCATCTTAAGGTCCATTTGGACAACATCCGTGACAATTTACTCGCCATTCGTGGCTTGGTTGGTGATAAAACCAAAATTCTCATCGCCGTTAAGGGCAATGGCTATGGCCATGGCTCGGTTCAAGTCTCCCGGGTTGGTGAAGAAGCTGGCATGGACTACCTTGGGGTGGCAACAGTTGCCGAGGGCGTAGATATTCGCAACGCTGGTGTTCGTTTGCCTATCCTCAAGTTTTCCCCTGCCTTTCCAGACGAGATGACTGCCGCTTTGGAAAGCAATCTTTCCTTGGCCGTTATTGAACGGGAGAATATTCAAACCCTTCAAGACACCGCCAAAAGCCTGGGCAAACGTGCCACAGTGCATTTAAAGGTAGATACTGGCATGGGTCGCATCGGCGTCCAGCCAGAGGAAGCGCCAGAGCTGGCTGCCTTTATTGAAAAGCAATGCCCAAACCTATACTTGGAAGGATTGTTTACCCACATGCCGGTGGCTGACCTGGCAGATTTAGATCCCTTCCTTTATACCGAAAATGAAATTCAAGAGTTCAAAGACATTCTCGCTCAGGTCAATCAGGCCATCGGTAGAGAGATTGAAATTGCGCACTGTGCGAATTCTGGCGATGTGCTTGCCCACCCTAACTCTTGGATGAATATGGTGCGCCCCGGCATTATGATTTATGGCTACTATCCCGATACCAGCACCGCCAAAACCCTCTTTCTTAAACCTGGGATGAGTTTTTATAGCCGGGTGAGCTTTGTCAAAAAGGTGAAAGAAGGCACGCCCATCAGCTACGGTCAAACTTGGGTTGCCCCACGCGATACCTATATTGCAACGGTGCCGGTGGGTTACGCCGATGGTTACAACCGTCTGTTCAGCAACCGCGGGCGCATGCTCATCAACGGCCGATCCTATCAAGTGGCGGGACGCGTGTGTATGGACCAGACCATGCTGGATTTGGGCCCGGAAACGGACGTCAAAGCTGGCGATCAGGTTGTTTTGCTGGGTCGCAGCGGAGATCAGGTCATTAGTGCTTATGATTGGGCGGATAAGTTGGGTACCATCACCTACGAGATTACCTGCCAGATGAACCAACGCGTCATCCGCTATTATGACTAGCTAATCTTCGCGCCTAACATCCTTACAGCCCCTGACATTTGGGACGCTTATGTCCTATAATTAAGCTGATATGCTGACTTTAACGGTTAATGGGAAAGAGTATTCGCTGGAAGAAGTTCCAGGCGAAAAACTCAGCACGCTTTTGCGCGAAAGACTGGGCTTGACGGGCACCAAAGTGGGTTGCGGTGAAGGCCCCTGTGGCATTTGTACCGTGATCCTCAACGGCAATGCGACCCGCTCATGCCTGACCCCGGCAATAAAAGCCCAAGGCGCGACTATCCTTACGATTGAGGGCCTCCGCGCGATGCGCCCTGAACACCTGCAAGCGCATCGCGAAGATCTGCGCGCTCTGCATCCCCTGCAACAAGCTTTTGTGACCCACGGCGTTATCCAATGTGGCTTTTGCATGCCCGGGCAACTGATGCAAGCTTATGCCCTGTTACAAGACAATCCAAACCCAAGCCGTGAGGAAATCCAAACAGCGATGAAAGGTGTTTTATGTCGCTGTGGATCTTATGACGGCATCATCAGCGCGGTTCAAGCGGCGGCTTTGGCGATGCGTGAATCCATTGAAATCCCCGACCGGCTAATTGCCCTCGGCGAGCAAGACCTTAACCATGTTGGCAAGACATATTATCGACCGGATGCAATCGCCAAAGCACTGGGCAGCGCTAAGTTTACCGATGACTTAAGCTTTGAGGGCATGCTTTTCGCAAGGGTTCTGCGTGCCAATATCCCCTCTGGCATTTTGCGGGATTTGCAACTTGAAGAAGCTCGCCAAATGGATGGCGTGTCGGCTGTTTTGAGCGCGGAGGATTTGAAGCACGCCAAAAACCACGGCATTTATACCGCAGACTGGCCTATACTGATCGGTATAGGTGAGCGTGTGCGCTATATGGGCGATGCTTTAGCGCTGGTTGCTGCTGAAAGCCAGACAATTGCCGACCAAGCCCTCGCCAAAATTGAGGTTCACATTGAGCCATTACCGGTTGTTGCCAATCCCATCCAAGCCCATCAACCTGATGCAGAGCCTGTTCATGAGCAGGGCAACCTGATCAAACACATCCATACCGCTAAAGGGGATGTCCAATCTGCTTTCGAAGTCGCTGAAACATGTGTTGAAGCCCGTTTTAGCACACCCGCCATGGAACACCTTTTTATGGAACCGGAATGTGCCATTGCCGTCCCACGAGAAGATGGCGGTATGGACCTTTATGTTGGCTCACAAATTCCGTTTGAAGACCGCCGCCAGGTTGCCGAAGCGCTAGGGTTGCCACTGGAAAAAGTGCGCGTCAAAGGTCAGCGCACCGGTGGCGCTTTTGGCGGCAAAGAAGATATTGCCGGTCAGGTGCATGCTGCCTTATTGGCACAAGCAACTGGAAAGCCGGTGAAGCTCCTTTTCACACGGCGCGAAAGCCTCTTAACCCACCCCAAACGCCATGCCACGCAGATTGACCTAAAAATCGCTGCCAAAAATGACGGTCAGCTTCAAGCTATTCAAAGTAGTATTTTTGGCGACGGCGGTGCCTATGCCAGCCTAAGTGCCTCTGTCATGACCCGCGCCACAACCCATTCCTGCGGTCCTTATTACGTGCCTAACGCGCAATCCGATTGTTGGGCAATGTATACCAACAACCCTCCGGCAGGCGCCTTTCGCGGTTTTGGCGTGATGCAAGCAGCTTTTGCGATTGAAAGCGCCGTGGACATGCTCGCTGAAAAATTGGGGATTGACCCGCTAGTCCTCCGCAAACAAAACGCCTTAAGAAAAGGTTTGGAAACCAACACCGGCCACTTGCTGGAAGAAAGCGTTGGTTTACTGGATTGCCTGCAGGCTATTGAAAATGAATTCTCCAAGCGAAATATTTTGGAACCCTTTAATGTCCAACCAACAATAATCGAAGGGGAAGAATGGCTGAGTGCCTGGGGTGCCGCAGTCGGATTTAAGAACAGCGGCTTAGGCACTGGCGCTGAGGATGTTGGCGCGGCGAGTGTTTCGCTTTTGCCTCACGGACGTCTGCAAATCAAAACCGGCGCGGCCGAAGTCGGGCAGGGGATGGTGAGCGTTTTGCAGCTGATTGCTGCAGAAGTTTGTGGCATCGCCGTAGATAACATCAACGTTTTTGTGATGGACACCGAACTCACCCCAGATAGCGGTCCCACTACGGCTTCACGCCAAAGTATGATTACCGGCACAGCTGTCAAGTTAGCAGCCGAAGCATTGAAAGAGCGTATTTTGAACGCCGTTTCCAAGCATGCTGATGTTGGTATCTCAAACATTCAACTAGATGAAACCGGCGCACGCTACAAAGAACAGCTGATGCCCTGGCATGAGATTTACCAAGCACTTAAAACCAGCCCTGAAGGACTAAGCGCGGACGCCCACTATGTCGCACCAACCACAAACCGTCTGGAGGATGGTGGTCCCATCCACCTGGCTTATGGCTTCACCGCCCAAGCCGCACACATTTTGCTCAACGCCAAAACAGGCGAAGTTCGTGTGCCAGAAGTCATCGTTGCCACGGATGCGGGTCGCGTGCTCAACCCACTTGGGTTTCAAGCTCAGGTGGAAGGTGGCGTGGTGATGGGCATAGGCCACGCCTTGATGGAAGAATTTGTGGTTGAAGAAGGCATCATCAAATCAGATCGCATGGGGCGTTATCGTGTGCCTCGTATCACCGAAAGCCCTTTGGTCACCAGCCTGATTGTCGAAGACCCAACCAGTCAAGGTCCTTATGGTGCCAAAGGGATTGGCGAATTAGTCTGCGTGCCCACCGCACCTGCGATTGCCAATGCAATTTATCATGTGATTGGCTTCAGAGCGCACAGTTTGCCCATAAAAACGGAACAGATTCAAGCCTGGCTCGCCGAAAAGAACCTTGGCGCGCAAAACTCACCAGAATGAAAAGGAAAAACACAGGAAGCCTATGCTTTACGTAAACACTGGCAATAGCCATGACCCAAGTTTGAACCTCGCCGCGGAAGAATATGTCATCCGCAACATCGCCCATGGCGAAGATATTTTGCTCTTCTACATCAATGGTCCGTCCATTATTATCGGGCGCAATCAGAATACCGTGCAAGAAATCAACACCGATTATGTGGAAGCCCATGGCATCAAAGTGGTGCGGCGGCTTTCTGGGGGTGGAGCGGTGTATCACGACGAAGGAAACCTCAACTTCTCTTTTATCGCGCCGCATTCCAAGGATAATTTTCACAACTTCAAAAAGTTTACCGAACCCGTTATAAAAGTTTTGAATAAAATGGGCGTGCCTGCTGAGTTACGTGGCAGGAATGACATCGTCGTCAACGATCAAAAAATCTCTGGTAATGCACAATATGTGGCGGGCGAACGCATGGTGTCGCATGGCACGCTGCTTTGGCAAGCGAACTTGACCCGTGTGGGGGAGGCATTACGTGTAAAAGCCGCCAAAATTGAAAGCAAAGGCATCAAGTCCATTCGTTCCCGTGTGGCAAACATCACCGAGTTTATACCAGGTGAAGCGATGAGCGTGGAGGTGTTTCGCTCAAAAATTATTGAAAGCGTGTTCGAAGGCACCGAGCTAAGAAGCTATACTTTAAGCGACAAAGACTGGGAAGCCGTCGAAACGCTTGCCCAGGAACGCTACCGAAACTGGGATTGGAACTATGGACGCTCGCCGGCTTTTGATATCCAGCGCGAAACACGGTATCCGGGTGGCGAGATTGAAGTTTATCTGGATGTTGCCCAAGGAACCATCCGGGACATCAAATTTTATGGCGACTTTTTCGGACAGCGCGGCATCGAAGAGCTTGAAAAAGCCTTGGTTGGTGTGCGCTACGCGCCTGACTCAATCGCCAAAGCCTTAAATAGCGTTGACATCAACGACTATTTCATCCATTTCACTTTAGAAGAGCTCATCACGCTCTTGTATTGATTTCCCAATGATTAGGAGCAAGCATGGACCAAAAACCAGAACCCAATGAAAAAGAATATGATCCCAACTGGGCTAAAAACTTAATGTCAGAACTTCAAGCAAGTTTATCTGACGTTGGCGACTCTCTGGAAAAAGCCTGGAATGAAGGCAAGAACAACCCTAAACTTAAAAAGTTTGGCGAGGACATGAAAGAAACCTTCAAAAAAATGGGCGACGATATCGACGATTTGTTTAACAAAAAGACAGAGGGATAGTTAGGATTGTAACTATCTAAGGGTTACCGCCCTGGTTTGCTTTGTAGGGGGAAGATAGCTTTTGCGCAGCTTCGCGTTTGCTTTCATCGCCGCGTTTATCATAACGGCGGGTTGTATCAGCGCTGGCATGTCCGGCGATTGCCGAAACCGTCAACACGTCAACATCCGCGCTTAACATATCTGTGATGGTCGTACGGCGGATATCATGGGGGCTAAAGGGTGCCAGCCCAGCCTGTTTTTGACGGTTTTGCAGCATGATGTAAATTGCTTGTGGGCTTAGGCGGTTGAGCGTCACCTTTCCACCTTTGGAAATGCGCGTGAACAGCGGGCCTAGCTGCCGTCCACGGTGTGTCAACCATAGGTCGATGGCTTGGATGACCTCAATGGAGATGAAGACTTCGCGCTGTTTTGAGCCTTTTCCCGTCAACCGTAATTTAGCCTCGCGAGGGTCAAAATCGGCGTAGTTTAAGTCGACGATTTCCTGGCGTCGCATGCCGGTGGCGTAGAGTACGCTGATGATGGTGGCATCGCGGACTGCCAGGGCGGGATTGTCCTTTTGCGCAAGGCAAGCCGCTACAAGCGCTTCTAGTTCGCTTTGGTCTAGTTTTCTGCCCCGTGGGATGCTTTCGTGGCGCAAGGAGCGCACAGAAACGGCGCGATAGTAATCGTTGTGATCGACAAAGAGCTCCAGGCGGTAGGCTTCAGCTAAGACTCGCCGCAGGGCCACCAAGTGTTTATTGACGCTGGCTTTGGCATAGCCAATTTCCAGCATGTAGGCAGGCAGGCTATTGCTGTGTTCGTAACACAGATTGTGCCAGGGGAACTGGGTGGCGTCGTTGATTTTGCCTTCTGAGAAAAGGAAAGCCAGGTTGTTGAGTGCGGTGGCTTGGGTGCGCGCGCCAGATGGGCTGAGTGTTGCGAGATACGCCGTAGTGGGGCAGGGTGCGCCATCTTCTAAAATAAGTTCATCTTTACTCAA
>CAZUZM010000056.1:0-1332 GCA_964624615.1 uncultured Anaerolineaceae bacterium | reverse complement strand
AGCAAGATACAAAGGTTTGGCGAGGACGCCAAACCGAACACGAAGAAAAACCAGACAGAAAGTCATGCGTCTACTTTGATTTTTATCCATGGTTTGAATCGGGATAAATGCGCATGGCGAAGACGCCACGCGCCAGATTTTGTGGGCTCCAGCAAGGTCCCCTGACCTTGCGATTCAAGCAACATGAAAATGATTTGACGAGACACAAATCCGAACATAAAATGCGTTCAAAACTCGTTAGCTTATTACTTATGAGTTTACTATCGAGAACTAGTATTCTCATAAGTATTAATGGCTTTGTGTATTTACAAGAATAATAATTATCTTCTAATAAATAGAAAACCTACAAATACTTTTTTTATATGTAGCGAGAAATTTTTTCGGGATATGCTAAAATCAACATTCTAAAAACATGTTTTACATTTATTTGAATTCACTTTTATTAGCTATTTTATCAGATACAAATGTGCCAACTTAATTTTTTCGTGGTATTATTTGTTTACCCAAAAAAACTATTTGCAACATCTCTTAATGATTAACTTATATTTCGGAGGATTATCAATCAATGGAATTTATTTTCTTACTAATAATTGGGGTGTTAACATTTATTATTGCGTCTCATTTTGCCAACAATAATGCTTCAAAAATCGAAGGGGATGAAAGGGCCAAACTTCTAGAGATTTATAAAGGTTACAACAACTATCTGGATATTAATAACTTTACTGTTAATAAGAGGATAAAACTTCAAAGGTCACCAGGAGACTTACCTAGCCAAGAAGTTGCATTTGATATAGAAAACCAAAAGATTTTTATCTTTAAAAGTGAAGCCAAACCGTTTATTATTAACTTTTCTGAACTCGTAAGATGTGATGTTGAGATTGAGAAAAGCCCCCTATTAAAAAATGATAAGATACGAAACGCTGTTATTGGAGGTTTGATCGCTGGTCCTACAGGTGCCTTAATCGGTAGTGAAACAACACAAGTTAATGAAATTGTAACAAGTGTTTATATTAAAATTGTGACGACAGATATAGAGAATCCGATAATAACTCTCCTCCCATTTTATGACAGCTCACAATCAAGTAAGCCCGAAGAAATAGGAAACGCCTTGCATTTTTCAAGTCAAATTCAGGCAACATTGGAGGGAATTTTGCATACCAACAAGTCCAATAATGCCAATAAAAACAATATGTGAATTATTAATAAAATCAGGTGGAAGTACGAGGTCAAAAAAGCTATCGTTTCAGTTTTCCTTGCCACGCGGAAAGTCACGCACACGCAACATCAAGACCGTGCTCAAAAGCGTGAAAGCCAAGGACACCACAAACATCA
>CAZUZM010000055.1:0-10928 GCA_964624615.1 uncultured Anaerolineaceae bacterium | reverse complement strand
CATGAACGCGGTGGTCAGCTGATTGACCTCAAAGTCGAATTTGGCATCACCACAACTGGCAAAATCGTCTTGATGGATGAAGTATCCATTGGCAGCTTGCGTGTTTACAAAAACAGCGTCAAACTGGAACCCAACGAGATTGCAGAGCTAATACTCAAAGATTGAGGATACGATGATGATTTATAAGAAACACCCAGCCCATGACCAAGAGGCTTTTGCCATCTTGCAGGAAGTTCGCCAGTTTCTCAAAGTAGATTGCGCGAGTCTGGAGATCTTCCACATCTATCAGTTCCAGGATAAGCTGGACGAAACCCAACTCACGCAAGAACTTTTTGACACCCGCTATGGCGATATCATTGACAAGGTACCTGATGGTACCTTTTTCGTTAAAGATAAAGATGGCCAATATAACCAAATCCAGGACCAAACCCTGCGATACCTCAAAGCCGTCCTAAACATCGAGACCGATCTACGGCATTACAAAGGCTACAAATTTGACCTTAAAAAACCTGAAGACCTGGACAAAATCAAAGCCTATCTGATTAACGCTATTGTCCAAGAGGAAGTACAACCGGATGACATCCACTTCAATTATGAAATCTCGGACCTCAGCGAACACCAACCCATTTCAGGCTTCAATGCCTTTAGCACGGATGAACTGGCAACCTTCAAGTCAGACCGCGGTGTTGGGCTCGATATCGATGATCTCGAAGTCATCCAAGCCTTTTTCAAAACCGAAGGCCGTGACCCACGATTTTGTGAAATCAAAATTCTGGACACTTATTGGTCTGACCACTGCCGCCACACCACCTTCTTGACCCATTTGCAAGACATCAAAATAATGGAAGGCGACTATCAAGACGCCATCCAAGACAGTTTTGATAACTATTTACAAAGCCGGGATTTCGTCTATGAAGGTCGCGAGCCTAAACCCATTTCACTGATGGACCTGGCAACCATCAATGCCAAAGAACTCAAGAAAAAAGGCCTTTTGGACGACCTTGAGGACAGCAGCGAAGTCAATGCCTGCTCTGTGGAAGTGGACATCCAGGTTGACGGCAAAACCCAGCGCTGGCTGCATTTGTTCAAAAACGAAACCCACAACCACCCCACCGAAATCGAGCCTTACGGTGGCGCACACACCTGTATTGGTGGTTGTATTCGCGACCCTCTCAGCGGTCGCGCCGAGGTCCTTCATGGCATCCGCATCATCGGTTCTGGCAATCCGCTGACACCCTATGACCAAACCTTGGAAGGCAAATTATCTCAGCGCTACATTGCCACCCGGGCGATGAACGGCTTTTCGGATTACGCCAACCAAATCGGTGCACCAGTGGGCATTGTTAAGGAATACTATGATGACGGGTTTGTGGCAAAGCGCATGGAACTAGGCGCTTTAGTCGCAGCCGTGCCCAAAAACGAAGTGCGGCGCGAAGATGCCACACCCGGTGATGTCATCCTGTTGCTCGGTGCACCTACCGGCCGTGATGGCTTAGGTGCCGCGGTAGGTTCCTCTTCGGTCCAAACCAAAAAATCGCTCACTAAAGCCAGCGCTGAAGTGCAACGCGGCAACCCCTTTGCCGAGCGTAAAATCATCCGCCTGTTCAAACGTCCCGATGTCACCCGCCTCATCAAAAAGTGTAATGACTTTGGTGCCGGTGGCGTTTCGGTTGCCATTGGCGAACTGGCTGATGGACTGGATATCAACCTCAACGCCGTGCACACCAAGTACCCGGGTCTCAATGGTTACGAAGTAGCCCTGTCGGAATCCCAGGAACGCATGGCAGTGGTCATTGCGACTGAAGATTTACCCGCTTTTCTGAAATTGGTCGAAGAAGAGGGTGTCGCATACGCCAAGGTTGCCAAAGTCACCGACACCGGTCGTATGCGCATGTTCTGGCATGATGAAATAATCGTGGACCTCAATCGCCGACTGCTGGACACCAACGGCGCGACAAAACAGGCCAAAGTCAGCATCAACACCACCCATCAAGACCCCACTGACCAGGAAGCGAATGAAGCCCTTAACCGCGTGCTAGGTCACAGCCTTTCACAGAATTTTGACTCTACCTTGGGACGCTATGCGGTGCTCGCTGAATATGGCGGTACACAAGGCTTGACCGCCCAAGACGCCATCGTCACCAGGTTCCCGGTCGAAAACACAACCGCCGCTTCGGTGATGAGCTATGGCTACTTCCCCACCTTTGCCAGACTCAGCGCGTATCACGGCGGCTATTACGCCGTCTTGCAATCCATCGTCAAAGCGATTGCCCTGACCGGAAAATACCACGACATTCGCCTGACGCTCCAAGAATTCTTCCCCAGCATCAAAGGCGACCCCGAGCGCATGGGATTGCCTTTTGCCGCACTACTCGGTGCTTTTGAAGTCATGAAACGCCTCAACATCCCTGCCATCGGTGGCAAGGACTCCATGAGTGGTTCCTGGCTTGGCATCGACGTACCACCCACGCTGGTCAGTTTCGCGGTAAATACGGTGGACAGCCAAAAGGTGGTATCGCGTGAATTCAAACAAGCTGGTTCAACGATCCTGGTCACCCGCATCGAGCATGACGAGGATGGCTTGGTGGACTTCGAGCAGTTCGAAAAGGTCATGCGCACCTATCAAACCCTCCACGAAGCTGGACAGGTTCTGGCGGCATCCGCGATAAGTGAGCATGGGCTCTATTTCACCCTCGCCGACATGGCGCTGGGTAACAGTCTGGGATACACCATTAACCCCGATTTGGGTGATGGCTTTAGCCCCGGCAATATCGTTTTTGAAGTAAATAAAACCGTCGATTATGATGAAACGCTCTTTGAAAAAATCGGTGAAACAGCTGAAGTAACAGACTACACTCACCTTATCGAAATGCGCAGCAAGGACTACAAAGCCCTTTATCCCAGGCAACTAGAGAACAAATCGCTTGACTTACCGGTGTTTGAAAAGCGCGACCTTGCGCCTCAACCGAGCCTTCCCAAAACCGTTTTGATCCCGGTTTTGGATGGCGCGACCGGTGAATATGACCTTCAAGCTGCTTTCGAAGCGGCAGGATTTGAGGTGAAGCAACACGTCATCATCACCGATAGCCACGAAGCCTATCTAGCAAGCCTCAAAACATTGGCACAAAAAATCAGCCAGGTCAGCGTTTTCGCCATCCCCCATGGCGATTACTATGGCGCAGCTATTCAAAACCTCGCCGGTGCGATGCGCCGCGTTTTGCAAGACACTGAAATTCAAAAAGCGCTTCAAGACCTCAAAGCACGCCAAGGCTTCATCATCGGCATTGGCGCTGGCATGGCAGCCTTGGTGGACGCAGGTTTCTTCGGCGCCATTCAAAACGACTTGGTCTTTAGCACCAATGTGAACAACCAATACATTCACACCATGCAAAAGGTAAGCGTCCTCAAAAACAGCGCTTTCACCTGTGAAAGCCACCCAGTTTACACCGCACCCATCAGTGGTCGCCAAATGACCCTGCTTTGCGATGACTTAGCCCGTCTTTCCACAAAGGTTGATATCATTGCCATGAACAGCCTTTCGAAACTGCCCGGCGATTGCGGTGTGGATAGCATCGCCACCAAATGCGGACATGTTTTTGGCACGCGCTCATTGATTGACCGCATGGCACCAAACCTTTACAAAAACATTGCCATCAACGCTCTGCCCAAGCACTTTGAGCTGTTGGCGAAACACTTGAATTAGGAGAAACCATGAAAGTTGCCTTGATTATGGGAAGCAAATCGGACCTTGCCATCGCCGAAAAAGCGATGGAAATGCTCCAAAAATTTGGCATCCCCTACTTGACACGTGTGATTTCCGCCCACCGCGCGCTGGACATGCTCGCCCAATGTGTGGCTGATTTTGAGAAAGATGACGTCAAAGTCGTCATCGCCATGGCTGGCAAAGCCGCGCACCTGCCCGGTGTCATTGCCGGCATGACCACTTTACCTGTCATCGGCGTGCCCATCAAAGGTTCAGCCTTCCTGGGTATGGACTCCCTGCTTTCCATCGTGCAGATGCCCAAAGGCGTGCCGGTGGCAACCGTTGCAGTGGATGCCGGTGACAATGCTGCCATCCTGGCATGCCAAATCCTGGCTATTGGAAACACAGACCTGAGCCAAAAACTAAAAGCTTACAAAATCGAGCTCGAAGAGAGCGTCAAAGAACAAGACAGGAGCCTTTAAGCTATGAGTGGTATTGTTGGCGTCGTGACGCCTGAACAAGAAAACGCATCCAACCTCCTGCTTTATGGTCTTTATGCACTTCAGCACCGCGGACAGGTGAACACCGGTATTGCCATGCTCGACCATAATAAAGTGGTCGTCAAAAAAGGCACGGGTCTCATCAATGGCGTCTTCCCTGACGATGTCGCCATTAACCTGCCCGGTGACCGTGGTCTCGGACATGTCAAGTATGGCGAATACAAAAAGTATGACACCCATCAACCTATCCTTCCCAAGGAATTCTCGATTCGCGGTGTGAATTGCCTCATTTCAGTCGACGGCAATATCTTGAACAAAGACTTCAACCTCTATCCCCTAACCCTCAACCTGAGTGGTGCGCTGGTGAGCGCAAAAGCCTACCTCAAGACCTTGCATGGTGCTTTTGCCGGCATTTACCTTGACCGCTACAAGATGATCGGTTTCCGCGACCCATTGGGCTTGAAGCCCATCTGCGTGGGCAAATTGGATGATGGTTATGTCATCGCCTCTGAAACCTGTGCCTTGGACTCAACCGGTGCGACCTTCATCAAGGATCTGGATCCTGGTGAAATGGTGGTCATCAAAGACAACCAACTCGAATTCCACACCTACAACGACCGGCTGCAAAAGAAAAAATGTCTCTTCGAGTACATCTATATTGCCCGTCCAGATAGCTATTTTGACCGTGTTTCCATATATAACGCGCGTAGCAATATGGGTAAAAACCTCTACCACGAACTACCCACCGAGGGCGATATCGTCATGGGCGCGCCGGACAGCGGCTTGATTGCCGCCATTGGTTATGCCGAGGCTTCCAAAATCCCATACAAAGACGGCATCATCAAAAACCGCTATATCGGCAGAACCTTCATCAATCCGGATGATAAAACCCGAACCAAGGATATCTTTATCAAACTCAATCCGATTAAGGAAGTGCTTAAAGATAAGCGGTTGATTTTGGTAGATGACTCCATCGTGCGTGGCTCGACCTCGCGGAGAACCATCAGCATGCTCAAAGAAGCCGGCGCAAAAGAGGTGCATGTGCGCATTGCTGCGCCAATTGTGCGCCACAGTTGCGACCTTTCGCTGGATATGCCCGACGAATCCCAACTCGTCGCCTATCACCGCGATATTGACCAAATCCGCGATTATATTGGCGCGGACTCCCTTTATTACCTTTCTTTAGACGGTCTCAAAAATGCCTGCCAAGGTATAGACTATTGCGACCGCTGTTTTTCCGGGGTCTACCCGATTAAGGAGGAGCTATGACACTCAGTTACAAAGACGCCGGCGTCGACAAAGAAGCCGGTTATCGCGAAGTACAACTCATCAAACAATTGGTTAAAAAGACCTTTTCCGCCGGTGTCATTTCAGACCTTGGTGGCTTTGGTGGTTTGTTCAAACTGGACAAAGACGCCTACGCCGAACCCGTATTGGTTTCAGGCACGGATGGCGTAGGCACCAAGCTGGACCTCGCGTTTCGCATGGATAAGCATGACACTATCGGCATCGACTGTGTGGCCATGTGCGCCAATGACATCCTCTGCCAAGGCGCCAAACCGCTCTTCTTCCTGGATTATATTGCCACCGGCAAGTTGGTTCCCGAAAAAATGGCAAGTATTGTTGAAGGTGTGGTCGAAGGTTGTGTCCAGTCTGAAATGGCGCTGATCGGTGGTGAAACTGCAGAGATGCCCGGCATTTACCAGACCAACCATTACGACATCGCCGGCTTTGCGGTCGGAATCGTCGACAAGAGCAAAATGATCGTGCCTGGCAAGGTAAAGATTGGTGATAAGGTCATCGGTCTAAAATCCAGCGGTGTGCATTCCAATGGTTTTTCGCTGGTGCGCAAGATTATTTTTGACGTCAAAAACTTACCCCTCGACACCCAATTGGAAGACCTTGGCGTGACTTTGGGCGAAGCCTTGCTGACCCCAACCAAAATCTACATCAAAGATGTTATGCCCTTGCTTGAACAGTTTGACATACACGCCCTGGCGCACATCACCGGTGGTGGCATCTACGAGAATGTGCCACGCGTACTGGGGGATGATCAAGCCCTCAAATGGGATGTCAGCGCTTACGAAATCCCTACCATTTTCCGCTATTTGGAGACCTGGGGCAATGTGGCGCGCAAAGAAATGTTTGGCACCTTCAACATGGGCATCGGTATGGTCATCGTGGTCGACCCTGCAGATTATGACGCAGTCATCGCCAACTTGAACGCGCGCGATATTCCCCACATTGAAATGGGCGAGATTGTGCCCGGCAATAAGGATGTCGAGCTTTGCGGCCTCTAAACATTGCAGTTTTAGCGTCCGGCAACGGCAGCAACCTTCAAGCGCTCATTGACGCCCAAGCCCAAGGTGGGTTTAATGGCAAGATAGTGCTTGTTTTTTCCAACCGCAAAAAAGCTTTTGCGCTGGAACGTGCCCGCCAGGCAGGCATTGAAGCCTGGAGCCTTTCCATCAAGGATTTTGAATCAGCCGAAGCCTTTGACGAAGCCTTAGTTTCATTACTAAAAGCACGGGACATTGACCTCATCGTCGAAGCCGGATATTTGCGCATTTTGACCCGCAAAGTCTTTGATGCCTACGCGCAACGCATTATCAACATTCACCCATCACTGCTCCCTGCTTTTGGCGGTGACGGCTTTTATGGCATGCATGTGCATCAAGCTGTTTTTGACAGTGGCGCAAAAGTGTCTGGCGCAACCGTCCACTTCGTAACCGAAACGGTGGATGGTGGCCCCATCATCCTGCAACAAGCCATCACACTCAACCAGGACTGGCAGCCACAAGACATCCAAGCCGCTGTGCTCAAACTGGAACACCCCCTGCTGGTTAAAGCCGTGAAACTTTATTGTGACAACAAACTAGAGATTATTGAAAACCGAGTGACTATACGAGGAGAATAATGAAATACGCTTTACTTTCCGTTTTTGATAAGACCGGCATCGTGCCCTTTGCTAAGGCCTTGCAGGAGCTGGGCTTCGGGCTCATTTCCACCGGTGGCACTTACAAACTCTTAAAAGAAAACAATATCGAGGTCGCCGAGGTTTCGGAACTGACCCAATTCCCAGAGATGATGGATGGTCGTGTCAAGACCCTGCACCCCAAAATCCACGCCGGCATCCTGCACCGCCGCCACATACCTGAAGATATCGACACGCTAAAAGCGCATAACATTCCCACGATTGACATTGTGGTTAACAACCTTTATCCGTTTGAAGCCATGCTCCAACAAAGCAAGGACGAAGCCACTATGGTCGAAAACATTGATATCGGCGGTCCCAGCATGATTCGTGCGGCAGCCAAGAACCACAAGGATGTCGCCATTGTCGTTGATCCCAGCGATTACGACGCAGTGATTCAGGGACTCAAGGATGGCACGCTTGACCTGGCTTTTCGTAAACAGTTGGCTGCCAAAGCTTTTAGCCATACCGCCTATTACGACGGCATGATTTCGAGCTACTTCAACCACCTTTTGGGCAATGCCTTTCCTGAGCGTTTTGCCCGCCCGCTCAAGCTGGAAGCCGGTATGCGTTACGGCGAGAACCCCCATCAAAAAGCCGCCTATTATCGCGACGGTTATCAAACCAAGGATCATGCTTTTGACTTTGAACAACTGCATGGCAAAGAAATTTCTTATAACAATATGAATGACCTGACCGGCGCGGTGATGATGCTCAAAGAATTCGAGCGACCCTGCGCGGTTGGCGTCAAGCATAGCAATCCAACCGGCATTGCCTGTCATGATGACATCAATGTCGCTTATGATCGCATGATTGCATGTGACGATGTTTCTATTTTTGGCGGCATCATCGCCCTCAACCGTGCTGTAACCACCCACATCGCCGAGAGCATCAACACCATGTTCATGGAAATCGTCATCGCACCTGATTTTGAGCCGGAAGCACTGGACATTTTGAAGCAAAAGAAAAACATCCGCCTCATCAAGTCCCCTAACATCATGCAAGCGCAATTCCCCGAACTCAAATACAAAGATGTCATCAACGGCGCCCTGCTCCAGGAAAATGACACCATCCTTTTTGAGGACTTCAAAGTCGTTTCCAAACGCCAACCCACCGAAGCGGAAAAAGCCGACATGGTGTTTGGCATGAAAGCTGTCAAACACATCAGCTCGAATGGCGTTGTGCTGGTCAAGGATGAGGGTACCGTCGGCTATGGTTTCGGCGAAGTACGTCGTTCCTGGGCAGTTGAAAAGAGCATTGAGCGCGGAAAAGACCATCTGGACGGCTCTGTTCTGGCTTCCGATGCTTTTTTCTTTGAAGACACTGTCGAACTGCTTCATGCCAATGGCATCAAAGCCGCCATCTCTCCCGGTGGTTCCATTCACGACGAGGCGGTCATTGAACTTTGTGATCGTTATAACATGGCGCTGGTATTCACTGGTACGCGTCACTTTAGACACTAGGCGGTCCCCATGAAGATTTTGATTGTCGGAAACGGTGCCCGTGAACATGCCATCGCCTGGGCTTTGGCTAAAAACCCCAGGGTTGAAAAGGTCTATTTCTCAACCCATAACGGTGGCGCCAGTGGCAAGCTTGAAAATCTGGAACTACCAGGGAATGACTTTGCAAGCATCGAAACCTTTTTGGATAAAACACCCGTTGATTTAGTCATAATCGGCCCCGAAAAGCCGCTCAATGATGGCATTGTTGACCAGCTTGAAGCGCGTAACATCAAGGTCTTTGGCCCTAAAAAAGCCCCCGCCCTGCTCGAAGGCAGCAAAGCGTTTGCCAAAGCTTTTATGCAAAAATATGGCATCCCGACCGCATACTATATCGAATGTCTCACCAAACCCGCAGCCCAAGCAGTGCTTGGACGTTTTGGCTTTCCGGTGGTCATTAAAGCCGACGGCTTATGCGCCGGCAAGGGCGTTTATATTTGCCCGGACGCACAGAATGCTGAAGAAGCCCTGAACGAAATCTTTGTTGACAAGGTTTTCTCGGGTGAAGGCGCGAAGGTGGTCATCGAACAGTATCTGCAGGGCTTTGAAGCTTCGTTGCTTTGTTTTGTATCCGGCAATAAGGTTTACCCTTTCGACACCGCCATGGACTATAAAAAGATTTATGAAGGCGACCAAGGACCCAACACGGGTGGCGTGGGCTGCATTTCGCCCAATCCCTATTGGACGCCAGACTTAACCGTGCAATCAGACGAAATCCTGCGCAAGATTGAACATGGACTGGAAGCAGAAGGTCTTGGATATACCGGCATTCTTTTCATCGGCTACATGGTCCAGGATGGGCAAATCTACGTCCTGGAGTTCAACACGCGCTTTGGTGACCCCGAGACACAAGTGCTTCTGCCCCGCCTGCGCTCGGACCTTTTGGAAAACATAGAGCAGGCGCTGGCTCATGATGAAGTTAAACTCGCTTTCGCACCAGAAATGTGCATGACCACCATTTTGGTTTCAGACGGCTACCCCAAAAGCTATCAAAGCGGTTTCGAAATCACGGGTTTGGACGACCTGGCATCAGAAACGTTGGTCTTCCACAACGGCACCAAGCAAAAAGAGGGCCGTTTATTGACCGCCGGCGGACGCGTTCTGTCGATTGTCGCCTTGGATGAAACCCTGGCTAAAGCACGGGAAAAGGTTTATAAAGAAGTAGAAAAAGTGACTTTCAGCAACATGCGCTACCGCAAAGACATCGGCCTGTTGCAAAAGTGAAACTGCCACCAGGCAGATAAAAGAGGGAAAAACGGGATCTTGAGAAAACGTCATAAATAAGCGACCAATATCCGCTCAGTTTGCTGAGCTTTGGTATAATCTGCAAGTAAAAGACGGAATCCAAATCCCTTTTACAATACATTTTGGAAGAGGACAACTATGAAACGATTAGTTGGAACAACGATCCGTGGCTTGAGAACGCCGATTATTAACGAGGGGGATAACCTTGTTGAGATGTTGCCTAACCTGTTAGCCAACGCCGCAAAGTCTGAAGGCTTTAGTCTGCGTGACCGCGACGTACTTTGCATCACCGAATCGGTTTTAGCCCGTAGCCAGGGCAACTATGCCACCGTTTATGACATTGCCGATTCAGTTCACCAAAACTTCCCTGAAAGTCCGCTCAAGGTTGCCGTCGTCCATCCCATCCTCAGCCGCAACCGTTTCGCACTTTTGCTGCGTGGCATCGCCATTGCTGCCGACGAATTGATCATCGAATTATCCTACCCAACGGACGAGGTCGGCAACCAACTGATTGACAAAGCCGAACTGTGGAACGCCAACATCAACCCATACGCTGACGTTTTTGACGAAGAAGGCTTCAACCAGGTCTTCAGCAAGTATTATCACGAATTCACCGGCATCAACTATATCGACCTCTATCGCGAGATCTGTGAAAAGGAAAATTGCAAGCCAACTTTCGTTTTTGCCAACGACCCCCGCGCGATCGCCCACATGGCGGATAACATCATCGTCTGCGACGTTCACTCCCGCGAAAAATCCCGCCAACTGCTCAAAGACGCTGGCGCTAAGAATGTAATTGGGTTGGACCATCTGCTCAATCTGCCCAACGAAAAGCATGGCTATAACAAAGAATACGGCCTGCTCGGCTCCAATAAAGCCACCGAGGATAAGGTCAAACTCTTCCCGCGCGATTCGCAACCTTTTGTGGATGCTGTCAAAGCACGCCTCAAGGATACTTTTGGCAAGAATATTGAAGTGATGGTTTATGGTGACGGCGCTTTCAAAGA